>NZ_LFQH01000032.1:0-30959 GCF_001238605.1 Arthrobacter sp. ZBG10
CCCGCCCCGAGGCCACCGTCCAGATCCATCCTGCCGCTGCCGGGTCGCTGGGCATCACCGCCGGCGCGTTGGTGTCGGTCTCCAACGAACGCGGCGAGGTGGTGTGCCGGGCCGAGCTCAGCACCGCCATCCGGCCCGAAACCGTGTTCCTGCCGTTCCACTTCCCCGGGATGGAAAGCGCCAACCGACTCACGGAAGCCAGCACGGACCCCATCTCCGGGATGCCCGAATTCAAGTTCAATACCGTGCAGGTCCGGCCCGTTGCCGTACCCGTTTCGACCAACGCGCACCAGATGTCGGAGGCCTCATGAGCGAGCAGACAGTCATTGTGGGATTCGGGCCCGTCGCGGCCCGGCTGGTGGATGAACTCCTGCCGGCCGTCCGTTCCGGCCAGGTCCGGCTCACGGTGGTGGGCGAGGAAAACGAAGCCGCCTACAACCGGGTCCTGGTCGCTGACCTGGGCGTGGGCCGGACCACCGCCGATGCCCTCGCCCTGGCGGATGCCGCGGCCTTGGCCGGGGACGGCGTTGACGTCCGGCTGGGCACCCGGGTCCGCCGGGTGGACAGGGCCCGGCAGCTGGTCATCCTCGCGGACGGCAGCACCGTCCACTATGACCGGCTGGTGTTCGCCACCGGTTCCCGGCCCGTCATCCCCAACCTCACCGGCATCAACCCGGACCCCACCTCGCCGGTCCTGCCGGCCGGTGTGACGGCGCTGCGGGACCTCCGCGATGCCGGGGTGCTGCGCCAGGCCGTGGCCGGCGGCAAACGCGTGGTGGTCCTGGGCGGTGGCGTCCTGGGCCTGGAAACCGCGCTGGCCGCGGCGGAGGAAGGCGCCACCGTCACGGTGGTGCACAACGGCCCGCACCCGTTGGGGCGCAACATCGACAGGGGCGGCGGCGCCGTCCTGGCCGCGGGCCTGCGGCGCTGCGGCGTTCGGGTGGCCGGCAACGCGCGGTCCACGGGCGTTGAGCACAACGCGCCCGACGGCGGGTTCTCGGCACTGCTCCTTGACGACGGTTCAGCGATTGACGGGGACCTCCTGGTCCTCTCGTGCGGCGTCCGGCCCCGGTCGGAACTGGCCGAAGGCTGCGGCCTGTCCACCCAGACCGGCATCCTGGTGGACCATCGGCTCCGGGCGCACCACGAACCGCACATTTTCGCGATCGGCGACTGCGCCGAGGTGCGCTGCCCCGACCCGGACTGCACCGACTGCCGCAACGCCAAGGGCCCCTCCGGCCTGGTGGGACCGGGCTGGCGGCAGGCCGAATGGCTTGCCGAATACCTGGGCCTCCTGGCCGCGGGGCTGGTTGAGGACGCGGAAGCGCTGCCGGCCCTGCCGCCGGAGCAGGCAGGAGTGGTGGTGCTCAAGGCGCGCGGCATGAACATGGCCGTGGCCGGGGACAACAGTGCCGATCCGTGGGACGACGAGGCACTGTCCGCCGGTGCCGTGAATGGCAGGCCGCGCCTGCAGATTGCCCAGTGGGCTGATCCCGAGCACGGCCGCTACGTCAAAATGACCACCCGCGGCGGTGTCCTGGCAGGCCTGGTCTCGGTGGGGATGCCACGGACCGCGGCCGAACTTGTGGGTCTCTTTGAACGCGGCGCCGAACTGCCGGCGGACCGGTCCCTGCTGCTGCGCCTCGATGGCCCGGACCAGCTGCCCGTTACCGCCGATCCGCAGGGAACCGTGTGCCGGTGCGCCGGTGTCAGCGGTGCGGTGATCCAGGACGCCGTGGCGGGAGGCTGTGCCACCGTTCCCGAGGTTTCCAAAGCCACCCGGGCGGGAACCGGTTGCGGCGGTTGCCACGACGACATCCGCGGGCTGATCGAAAAACACTTCCAGGCGGTCCCGGCCGCCTGAGGAACCCCCCGAACCCTGAGGCCCTTCCCTTCCCGCCCCGAAGCTCCTAAGATTCCCGCACGGGATCCGTCCCGGGGGTTGCAGGCCTGCGCTGGGCAGTGTCAGGGTTTGCACCGGATCGGCATGCGCCTGTGGCCTGGAAGTTTCAGCACTTCTAGAGATCGAGGAAAGCTATGCGCAAAACATCATTAATTGGTGCTGCCATCTGCACGGCGGCATTCATCGGCCTGCAGGCCGCCCCGGCCATGGCGGCCGGGCAGATTGAACGAGGGCCAGCCCACGCCAACTCCATCTGCTCGTTCTCTGGTCAGAACGACACTCCAGATGATCCTGTGGAAGGCGGCCGGGTCCAGTCCTACGGCCAGATCGTCAAGGCCGGCGGCAAGGCAATGGTGCCAAGTCCTGGCCTGCTCTGCAACGGCCATAAGTTCCCCTACCCCGAGGCCTTCGAAGGCATGGGGCCGTAGAGCCCACCCCGTTGGCCCCCGGTCCAGGGGGCCAACCCTGCCCCGGCACGTGCCTAGGCTGCGTCCTTCGGAATCAGGACCCAGAGGATGATGTACACCAGTTCCCCGATGCCCACCACACCAAAGATCACAAAACCCAGCCGGACCAGGAATTTTGGCAGCCCGAACCGGGCGGCGAGGGCAGCGCAGACGCCGCCGATGATTTTTCCGCGGCGGGGCCGCACCAGTGAAGTTGCCATGGGCCTAACCTACATGTGAACGTGCAGGCGGCGCGCGGCTTCCGAGATGGACCCCGTTAGGGACGGGTAGACGGTGAAGGTGCTGGCCACATCATCAACGTGCAGTTTCTGCTTGACGGCGATGGCGATCGGGAAGATCAGCTCGGAAGCGTTGGGACCCACCACCACCCCGCCGATCACGGTTCCGGAGCCCTTCCGGGCGAAGATCTTCACAAAACCGTCGCGGTGGTTGCGCATCTTGGCCCGGGCGTTGCTCCGGAGCGACAGCTTGATGACATCGCCCTGGTACTTGCCGGACTCGATCTCGGCTTCCGTCACGCCCACGTTCGCGATCTCCGGTGAGGTGAAGATGTTGGACGCCACCTGGTGCAGCTTCAGCGGGGTCACGCCGTCGCCCATAAAGTGCGCCACGGCGATGCGGCCCTGCATGGCGGCCACGGACGCCAGCGGGAGCACTCCCGTGCAGTCGCCGGCAGCATAGATGTTCGGGGCGGTGGTGCGGGAGACGCCGTCCACCTTGATGTAACCGCCGTCGCTGACCGCCACACCGGCCTCTTCCAGGCCGATGCCGGCCGTGTTGGGAATGGAGCCCACGCAGACCAGGCAGTGGCTGCCGGTGACCTTGGACCCGTCGCCCAGCGTGACCACCACGCCGTCCTCCGTGCGTTCCACAGCCTCGGCGCGGGAGCGGGACAGCACGCGGACGCCGCGGCGTTCGAAGACTTCCTCCAGGACCACTGCCGCGTCGACGTCGGAACCCGGCAGCACGCGGTCGCGGCTGGAGATGAGGGTGACCTTGGAGCCCAGGCCGTTGTAGGCGGAGGCGAATTCGGCGCCGGTCACGCCGGACCCCACCACAATCAGGTCCTCGGGCAGCTCGTCCAGATTGTAGATCTGGGCCCAGTTCAGGATCCGTTCGCCGTCGGGACGGGCGGTGGGGAGCTCTCGCGGGTGGGCCCCGACGGCCAGCAGGATGGTGTCCGCCTCGACCGTCTCGGTGCCGTCGGCGGTGAGGACCTCGATGGTGTGGTCATCCAGCAGCCGGCCGGAACCGGTGAGGATCCGGACGCCCTGCAGGGCCAGGCCGTCGTGGATGTCCTTGGACTGGCTCCGGGCCAGGTTCAGCAGCCGGTCGTTGATGTGCTTGAGGTCCGCGCGCATCACGGGAACAAAGTCGCCGCCGTCGACGTCGAACTTCACGCCCAGTTCGCCGGCCTCGCCGACCCGGGTCATCAGGTCAGCCGTGGCAATGAGGGTTTTGGACGGAACCACGTCCGTGAGGACTGCGGAGCCGCCCAGGCCGGCACGTTCGATGATGGTGACCTGCGCCCCCAGCGAGGCGGCCACCATGGCGGCTTCGTACCCGCCCGGACCACCTCCCAGGATTGCGATCCGGGGTGAACTGAAATCTGGGTGCGTAGTCACAATCAACCATTCTCGCCCCTGTTCCGCCGAACCACCAAAGAAACCGTTCTCTCACCAAACCCCACCGAAAGGTGGGCCAGGCCCGGGGCGGCAGGATAGCTTGTACCAGTGAGTACAACAGACTTCCTGAACACGGATCCCTTCGCCGCCGCCCAGGCCGCGGCCGACTACATCGCCGAGGAAACCGGCGTCGACAGCCATGACGTGGCCCTGGTCCTCGGCTCCGGCTGGGGCGAGGCGGCCGGCCTGATCGGCGAAACCACCGCCACGCTCTCCGCCGCGGAGGTCCCCGGCTTCCACGCCCCGGCGGTGGAAGGCCACGTGGGCACCATCCGGTCCATTCTCACCAAGGACGGCAAACGGGCCCTGGTCCTCGGCGCACGCACCCACTACTACGAGGGCAAGGGCGTGCGTGCCGTGGTCCACGGGATCCGCGCCGCCGCCGCTGCAGGCTGCAAAACCCTGGTCCTCACCAACGGCTGCGGCGGGCTGAACGAAGCCTGGACCCCGGGAACGCCGGTCCTGATCAGCGACCACATCAACCTCACCGCGGCCTCGCCCCTGGAAGGGGCCACGTTTGTGGACCTGACCGATCTCTACTCCGCGCGGATCCGGGACCTGGCCCGGGAAGTGGACCCCACCCTGGACCAGGGCGTTTACGCCCAGTTCACGGGTCCGCACTACGAAACCCCCGCGGAAGTGCAGTATGCCAAGCGGATCGGGGCGGAACTGGTGGGCATGTCCACGGCGCTGGAAGCAATCGCCGCGCGGCACGCCGGCATGGAAGTCTTCGGCATCTCCCTGGTCACCAACCTCGCCGCCGGCATCAGCCCGCAGCCACTCAGCCACCAGGAAGTCATCGAATCCGGCCAGGCCGCCGGCCCGCGGATCTCCCGGCTCCTCGCGGACATCATCACCAAACTCTGAACCACGTGCGGGGCCGCAACCAGGCTGGAAAAAGCCCAGCATCCGGCCGGTTGCGGCCCCGCAGTGGCTGAAACGGCAGCCCAATGACGATAGCGTTAGGGGCATGACGACCCCCGCTGCCGAGTCCCGCCTGCTCACCGAGGCCCGTGAATGGGCCGCCCAAGACCCGGACCCGGCAACGTCCGCCGCCCTCCTTGAGTTGCTCCGGCGCGATGGGGAGGGCGATCCCGCCGCCCGGCAGGAACTCGCCGACAGCTTCAGCGGCACCCTCCAGTTCGGCACCGCCGGCCTGCGCGCAGCCCTCGGCCCCGGCCCCAACCGGATGAACCGCGTGGTGGTGCGCCGCGCCGCCGCCGGTTTCGCGGCGTTCCTGCTGGCTGCCGTAGCTGAGGCTGCGCCCGGAACCCGGCCGCGCGCCGTCGTTGGCTACGACGCCCGGCACAATTCCGACGTCTTCGCCGCCGAAACGGCGGCGATCTTCACCGCAGCGGGGATTGAAACGTTCCTGCTCCCGGCGGCGCTGCCCACTCCCCTGCTGGCCTACGCCGTCCGCGCGCTCGGATGCGACGGCGGCGTGATGGTCACCGCCAGCCACAACCCGCCCCAGGACAACGGCTACAAGGTCTATCTGGGCCGCCACGCGGTGCCGGAAAGCGGCAACGGCGCCCAGATCGTGGCCCCGTTCGACGCCGCAATCGCCGCCCACATCGACGCCGTGGGACCGCTGGCGGGCATCGCCCTGGCCACCGAGGGCTGGACCGTCCTGGACGGCTCCCTCGCCGCCGCGTACCGGGAAGCCACCGCCGGGCTGGCCCGCCCGGACCGGTTCCCGGCCCGGGACCTGCGGATCGTCCTGACCCCGCTGCACGGGGTGGGCGGGGCCACCGCACTGGCTGTCCTTAACGCCGCAGGTTTCCAGAACGTCACCCTGGTGGCGGAGCAGGCCGAGCCGGACCCTGGCTTCCCCACCGTCAGTTTCCCCAACCCGGAGGAGCCGGGCGCCCTGGACCTGGCACTGCAAGCCGCAGAGCGGCTGGACGCGGACATCGTTATCGCCAACGACCCCGACGCCGACCGGGCCGCTGTAGCTGCCAAGGACCCGGATACGGGTGCCTGGCGGATGCTCCGCGGCGACGAAGTGGGTGCGCTGCTGGGCGCGCACGTCGCGGCCAGGTCCGCCAACGCCGACGGCACCCCGGAAGGGGAACACCGGGGCGTCTTTGCCAACTCGATTGTGTCCTCCCGGCTGCTGGCCCGCATCGCCGCCGCAGCCGGTTACGACCATGAGGAAACCCTCACCGGCTTTAAATGGATTTCCCGTGTTCCCGGCCTGGTGTACGGCTACGAGGAAGCGCTGGGCTACTGCGTGGCCCCGGACCTGGTGAAGGACAAGGACGGTATTTCCGCCGCTGTCCTGATCGCCGAGCTGGCCGCCGCCGCAAAAGCGGACGGCCGGACAGTTTTTGACACGCTGGATGACCTTTATCTGCGGCACGGGCTGCACGCGAGTGACCAGCTGAGTATCCGCGTGGCGGACCTGGGGCTGCTGGATGCCATGATGAACCGGCTCCGAGTCTCCCCACCCGAATCCTTTGCGTCCTCCGCAGTGGAGGTCTACACGGACCTGGCGGAGGGCAGCCCGCAGCTGCCGCCCACGGACGGCCTCCTGTATGTCACCCGGGACCTGACCCGGGTGATCATCAGGCCCAGCGGCACCGAGCCCAAACTCAAGTGCTACCTCGAGGTGATCCAGCACGTGGAGTCCGCGGCTGAGCTTCCGGCCGCCCGGCAGGCGGCGCGTTCGGCACTGGACGCGGCCCTGCAGGATGTCAGCGAAGCCCTCGGCCTGTAGCGGCCGGAACGCTGCGGCGGCCTAGAGCTCGACTTCCAGGAAGCCGCCGGCCAGCCGCGTACTGAACGTGTCCAGGGCAAGGCCCGGGCTGGTCAGGCATTCGCCGGTCTCGAGGTCATAGACCTCTTTGTGCAGCGGCGAGGCGATGGTCGGCCGCAGGCCCCGCGAGCCCAGGATGCCGCGCGCCATCACGTGGGCCCCGGTGGCCGGGTCCTCGTTGGCGACGGCGAAAACCTCACTCGCGCCGGTACGGAAGACCGCCACCTGGCGGCCGTCGACCAGCGCCGCCTCACCCCAGGACAGTTCGAGGTCCTCAACGGCGCAGATGCGGTGCCATCCGGCGGTGGGGCGCGTTCCGGCGTCGGCCGTTGCGGTCCCGGGTACCCCAAGTTCCAGTGTTGCCGTCATGTCCGGCTCCTCTCCCTGTGCTTGTTATGCCAGTCTCTGGCAGCCGTTGCGGCCACGTTCCACGCTAGGCGGCGGGTGTTTCAGCGGGGTGCGGCGAATGTGTCCGGCGCGTAAAAGACACCTAACCCGCCGGGAAATGCGTTCGTGATGCAGAAGTTAAGTTCGCGAAACAATTGGGAAACTGAAGCGAAACTGCCGCTTCCTACTGTTGAGGGAAAGCTCGACAGAAAAGGTTGCAGGCAAATCCGCTGCGGCCCATGCGAAAGGCCCTCCAGTGACCGAACAGACTTCCCGTACAGAGACACCGCGCCGCGTCGTCGTCGCCGGCGGCGGGCCGGCAGCCCACCGCTTCGCCGACGCCATGCACACCCGCGGCCTGGACGGCTGGGATGTCACGGTCCTCACCGAGGAGGTGCACCTGCCGTATGACCGTGTTGCGCTGTCAAAGGCCCTGACAGACAGCAGCGTGGACCTGACCCTGGGGACAGCGTCCATGTGGGACCACAACGCACTGACGCTGAAGAGAGGCGAGCGCGTGGTGAAGATCGACGCCGCAGCCAAAACCGTGCAAACCGCCGCGGGAAGCAGCTACCCCTACGACCACCTGGTGGTGGCCACCGGTTCCGACGCCGCCCGGCTGCCCATTCCCGGGGCCGCCTACACCCACGTGTACCGCACCCTTGAAGACGTGTGGGCCATCAACAAGGCCATCGCCGACCTCACCGCCAAACTGGGCCGGAAGGTCAACGCCGTCACCATCGGCGGTGGCCTGCTGGGCCTGGAGTCCGCGGCCGGCACCGAGCAGCTCGGCGCCAACCCCATCGTGATCAACGGCTCGCCCTGGTTGATGAACACCCAGCTCGACGAAGGCGCGGGCCAGGCCCTGGGCCGCCTGATCGAGGCCAAGGGCTTCACCGTCCACGGCGGTGTGTTCCCCACCGAGGTTTTGGCGGACGACGACGGCCAGGTCACCGGTGTCCTGATGGCCGACGGCCGCACCATCGAGGCGGACCTGGTGATCGTTGCGATCGGCGTTAAGCCCCGCGACGAGCTTTTCCGCGCTTCCGAGGGCGAGGAGCAGGTGTTCAGCCTGGGCCAGCGCGGCGGCGTGGTGATTGACGATTCCTGCGCCACCGAGGTTGAGGACATCTGGGCCATCGGTGAAGTGGCCAACTTCGAGGGCATGTGCCTTGGCCTGGTGGCCCCGGCCAACACCATGGCCGAGATCGTCGCGGACCGGCTGCACGGCGGCGCGGCCACGTTCCCCGGCTTCGACACCGCCACCAAGCTCAAGCTCTCCGGCGTTGACGTGGCAAGCTTCGGCGACGCGTTCGCCCGCACCGAGCACTCCCTCGAAATCGTCTACGCGGACCCCGCCCGAGGCGTCTACCAGAAGATCGTTACCACCGACGATGCCAAGACCCTCCTGGGTGGCATCTTTGTTGGCGACGCCACCCCGTACACCTCGCTGCGGCCCATCCTGGGCCGCGAACTGAGCGCGGAACCCGGCGCCTACCTGACCGCTGCCGGCGGCGGCGACGCCCCCGAAACCGAACTGCCGGACGACGCCATCCTCTGCTCCTGCAACAACGTCTCCGCCGGAACCATCCGCGACACCGTCAACGGATGCGGTGCCTGCGACGGGAACGCCCCGGTGCAGGAACTCGGCGAGCTCAAGGGCTGCACCCGCGCCGGCACCAGCTGCGGCTCCTGCGTGCCCATGCTGAAGAAACTGCTGGAAACGGAACTCACCAAGTCCGGCGTCGAAGTATCCAAGGCCCTGTGCGAGCACATCGAACTGTCCCGCCAGGAACTCTTCGAAACCATCCGCGTCCTGGAACTGACCTCCTTCGAGGAGGTCATGGCCAAGTGCGGCACCGGCGCCGGCTGCGACATCTGCAAGCCCACCATCGCCAACATCCTGGCCAGCCAGAACAGCGCCTACGTGCTGGACGCCGGCCGCGGCACCCTGCAGGACACCAACGACCGCGCGCTGGCCAACATGCAGAAGGACGGCACCTACTCGGTGGTCCCCCGCATCGCCGGCGGCGAAATCACCCCCAAGAAGCTCGGCGTCATTGCCGCCGTCGCCGAGAAGTACAACCTGTACACCAAAATCACCGGCGGCCAGCGGATCGACATGTTCGGTGCCCGGCTCGAGGAACTTCCGGAAATCTGGAAGGAACTGGTGGACGCCGGCTTCGAATCCGGCCAGGCCTACGGCAAGAGCCTGCGCACCGTGAAGTCCTGCGTCGGTTCCACCTGGTGCCGGTTCGGCGTCCAGGACTCGGTGGCCATGGCCATCCAGCTTGAGCTCCGCTACCGGGGCCTGCGCAGCCCGCACAAACTGAAGATGGGTGTCTCCGGCTGCGCCCGGGAATGCGCGGAGGCCCGCGGCAAGGACGTCGGCGTGATCGCCACGGCGGACGGCTGGAACCTGTACGTTGGCGGCAACGGCGGGGCAACCCCGGCGCACGCCCAGCTCCTGGCCAAGGACCTGGATGACGAGACGCTGATCAAATACATCGACCGCTACTTTATGTACTACATCCGCACCGCGGACCGGCTGCAGCGCACGGCCCGCTGGCAGGAGGAGCTCGACGGCGGCATCAAGCACGTCGAGGACGTGGTGGTCAACGACACGCTGGGCATCGCGGCGGACCTCGAAGCAGCCATGGCCAAGCACGTGGACACCTACCAGGACGAATGGGCCGACACCCTGAAGGACCCGGAGCGCCTGCGCCGGTTCCGGTCGTTCGTCAACGCCCCGGACCAGAAGGATGATTCCATCACCTTCGTCCCGGACGAGCGCGGCCAGATGCGCCCCGCCACCGCCCAGGAAAAGGCCAAGGTCCTCATCGGTTCCTCCATCCCGGTCCGTTCCAGCAACACGAACGAGGTATAGCCATGCAGCTCTCCATCGACCTCACCGGCCGTGAAGTCCTGGTCACCGGATCGGACGCGGCAGCCCGCCAGGCTGTCAGGCGCTACGAAGCCGCCGGCGCCGTGGTATCCCGCCTCAGCACCCCCCAGGGCGAGGACCACAACGGTCCGCTGCCGGAGCGCCCGTTCCTGGTGGCCGCCGTCGACGACGGCCAGCCCGGCTGGGACCTGCTCCTGGACCGCTGCCGTGCCGCGGGCATCCCCGTAGCCACCGAACCCGCCGCCGGCGCACCGGGGCACGTCACCCTTGTGGGCGGCGGGCCCGGCACCACCGATCTCCTCACCGTGGCGGCCGTGAAGGCCCTGCGCGATGCGGACGTGGTGTTTTATGACCGCCTTGCCCCGTACCAGGAGCTCCCCACGCTGACCTCAGCCGTGCTGGTGGACGTGGGCAAGAAGCCCGGCCACCACAAGGTGGGCCAGGCCGACATTGAAAAACTCATGGTGGACGCGGCCCTCACCGGCAACAACGTGGTCCGGCTGAAGGGCGGGGACCCCTACGTGTTCGGCCGCGGCGGTGAGGAAGTCGCCGCGTGCGTGGCCGCCGGTGTCAAGGTCTCAGTGGTCTCCGGCGTCACCAGCGCCATCTCCGTCCCGGCTGCCGCCGGCATCCCCGTCACCCACCGGGAAGTCAGCCACATGTTCACGGTGGTTTCCGGCCACGCCCCGCTCACCGACAAGGAACACCACCACCTGGCCGGCCTCGGCGGCACCATCGTGGTGCTGATGGGGGTGGGGACCCTGCACCAGCTGGCAGCGGGCCTGCGCCGCGCCGGGATGCGGGCGGACATGCCCATGGCCGTGGTGGAACGCGGCTACCGGCCCGGGCAGCGCACCACCATCGCGGACCTCGGCACCATCACCACGGCGGCCGCCGGCTGCAGCAACCCCGCCGTCCTGGTCATCGGCGAGGTGGTCAAGGTGGCGGAAGCCAACAACGGCCACGCCGAAGCCGCCGCCGATTTAGACAGGCTGGCGGCCTCGCTGCTCGGTTCGTGAAAGGATTGACCCCCATGAATGCACTTGCACCAGCCGAGGCACCGCAGGTTGAGGAAACACCCGGCGCACCGGAGTCCCCGCTGGAAGGATTCCGCATCGGCGTGACCTCGCACCGTCGCTCCCAGGACCTGATTGAGGCCCTGGAACGCCGCGGCGCCGAAGTGCTGCACGCGCCCGCCCTGAAAATCGCCCCCGTCCAGGAGGACATGCGCCTCATCGAGGACACCCGGACCATCATCGCCGCCAAACCGGACCTCTGCATCGCCACCACCGCCTACGGCATGCGCCGCTGGTGCGAGGCCGCTGACTCGTTCGGGATCGGCGACGAACTGCTGGAAACCCTTGCCGCGTGCCGGATGTTTGTCCGCGGTCCCAAGGCCCGCGGCGCCGTCCGCGCCGCGGGGCTGGCCGACGTCGGCATCAGCAGCGACGAAACCACCGCAACACTGGTGGACATGCTGCTGGCGGAAGGCGTCCGCGGCAAAACCGTGGCCGTGCAGCTGCACGGCTACACGGATGTCCGGCAGCTGGAACGGCTCCGGATGTCCGGGGCCACGGTCCTGACCGTGACCCCGTACCGCTGGGTGAAGCCCGACGGCGAGGACCGGCTGCCGCGCCTCATCGAGGCCGCCTGCAGCGGGAACCTCGATGTCCTCACCTTCACCAGCGCCCCTGCTGTGGACGCCATGTGGAGCACCGCCCACGAAATGGGCGTCTACAAGCAGTTGATCGAAAGCCTCAAAACCACCGTCACCACCGCAGTGGTGGGTCCCGTCACCGCCCAGCCCTTGCTTGACGCCGGCATTACCCCGCTGGTGCCGGAACGCTTCCGCATGGGTGCACTCATCCGGCTGGTGGTGGAGCACCTGGCCCTGAACCATGTGCGCCGCCTGGACACCCGCAGCGGGAACATCGAGCTCCGGGGCCGCAGCCTCCGGATCGACGGCCAGCCCGTGGAACTGGCCCCGGCTCCCCTGCTGCTGCTGCGGGCGCTGCTCGGCGCGGAAGGTGCCGTCCTGTCCCGCGATTCGCTCTCGGACCTGCTGGAGCTCCGCGGTTCCGTACACGCCCTGGACATGACTGTCAGCCGGCTCCGCTCCGCCCTGCCGGATGGCCGGCTGGTGGAAACCGTGGTCAAGCGGGGCTACCGGATCCGGGTCTGACCCCCGCCGCCGGAGCTGCCGGGACACTGTTCCAAGGCCATATGTGTCCGGCTCCGGCGGATTGAGAGCTGGGTCACGGGTTCTGTTACCAGCCGGTAAACATTGGCGAACGCACCCCCGCCGGAGCCGCAATGGCGGGGAAACACAACGGTAAAAGCACTTTCCTACGCTGGGAGCATCACGAAAGTCCCGGCCGCCTCAGCGGCCAGCAGCGAAAGGGCCAGCACATGTCCGCTCCGGCACCATCCCCGTCCACTCCCGCAGCCACCCGCATCGTCATCGCAGGTGCAGGCCCGGCCGCCCAGGCCCTGGTTACGCAGCTGGACCAGGGCCGCTTCACCGGCACCATCACGGTGCTCAGCAACCGGGACGACACCCCGGCGGAGCTGCTGGAGCTGGCCCTGCTGCCCCAGGTGTCCGTCCGCTTCGGCCAACCCGCCAGCCACATCGACGCCGCCAAGCGCACAGTGGCCACCGCCGACGGGATGGAATTCGGCTACGACCAGCTGGTGATCGCCACCGGCTCGGCACCGGTGGCAAACCCCGTGGAAGGTGCCGGCTCCTGCCTGAACTACTCCACCATCGACGACGCCGCCCGGATTTCCCGTGCGGTGGGCGAAGTCACCCGGGAACTTGGCCGGCGCCCGCTGGGCATCCTGGTGGGCAACGGGGCGGCCGCAGGACAGGCCGAAGCCGTGCTCCGCGCCCGCGGTGTCCGCCCCATCCGCACCACCGCCCGGCCCGCCGCGATTGTCCCGGGCACCTCGGCCTCCGGGCTGGTGGCGTCCGCTGTGATCTTCGAGGACGGCAGCAGCATGAGCGGGGACCTGGTGGTCCTCGCCGAGGAACGCGTCTCCCGCGACGGCCTGGCAGCCAGCGCCGGCCTGCGCACCGCGGCCAGCGGCGGCATCGTCATCAGCCAGGACTTCCGGACCTCCGTGCCCGGCATCTGGGCCATCGGCGACGCCGCAGCGTTCGACGGCGTCCGGCTGGGCCTGCTGGTGGCGGCCGCGTCAGCAGCGGGGGCCTGCGCCACGCAGCTGTTGAGCGCGTCGGCCCCGGGACCGGTCCTGCAGGCCGCTGCCTGAGGCAGCCGGCAGCACCGCCCGGCACGCCCGGGCGGTGCTGCCGCTGTGGCAAGATGGGTCCCGAAACGAGTCACGGACACGCGCCACCGGCCCACAAGGCCACTGGAGAGGACCATCATGAGCAACGAAGCCGCGCCCACCGTTCCCCCGGCCACCGCCGCCGGACCGGACGGCATCGCGTCCTACATCGACCACACGATCCTGAAGCCGGAAGCCTCCGAGGAGGAGGTCCTGAGGGTCTGCGCCGAAGCCGCGGAGTACGGCTTCAAGTCCGTCTGCGTGAACCCTGTCTGGGTCAAGACCGTCAAAACGGCACTCAAGGGCTCCGGGGTCCTGACCTGCTCGGTGGTGGGTTTCCCGCTGGGCGCCACGCCCACGGACGTCAAGACCTTCGAAGCCCGCGGCGCCGTCCTTGACGGCGCCGACGAGGTGGACATGGTCATCAACATCGCCGCCGCCCTGGCCGGTGACAAGGGCGCACTGACCGAGGACATCGCCTCCGTGGCGGCAGCCGTGCACGGCAGCGGCGCCATCCTGAAGGTCATCATCGAAACCTCGCTGCTCTCCGACAGCCAGAAGACCCTTGCCTGCGAAGCTGCCGTCGCCGCCGGTGCGGACTTCGTCAAGACGTCCACCGGCTTCAACGGCGGCGGCGCGACCGCAGCGGATGTCGCCCTGATGCGCGCCGCCGTGGGGCCGCAACTTGGCGTCAAGGCGTCCGGCGGAGTGCGTTCCCTCGCTGACGCTCAGGCTATGATTGCAGCAGGTGCAACACGTATTGGTGCCAGCTCCGGGATTGCGATTGTCAAGGGTGAACAGGGTTCATCCGCTTACTGACAGGCCCCGGCAGCCGCCACAGATCTGGCCCCGCGCGGGCCGAGGAGGAACGAATGTCCAGCAAGACCACGGCGGCCCACGAGGGCACTGCCCATGTCCAGACCCCCCAGAATGAGAACCCGCTGGCCGGGAGCATCATCCTCTTTGTGGTGCACATGGCGTTGTTCCTCGGGTCCATCTACTCGCTGACGTTCCTGACGCTCGGCAACCCCTGGCCCATGGCCGTCTGCCTTGGCCTGTTCGCACTGGCCTTCTGGATCCCGCAGACCATCCTGGGCCGCTCGGACTCAGCCGGGGAGCACTAGCCCCGGATTTTCCAGAACCCCCGGCGGACTCCCTGGCAAGCCCAGGATCCGCCGGGGGTTTTTGCTGCCCGCCTTGGGACCGGACCCCAGCATCAAAACGGGTTCAGAACCAGATCCGGACCCACGCCACGGCGGCCGCGGAAACCCCGCCCAGGTGGGTCCGGGCGATGGACCAGGCGGCCATGGCCAGTCCCACCATGGCGTAGGCGCTCACGGGAATCAGCACCAGCCACTCGCGTTTGGAGCCGGCCCGCCCCAGGACCGGCAGGGACAGTGCCCCGTTGGGCCGCCAGATCTTCCGCAACAGCGGCACTTTCCGGAAGAGCTTCGGCGGTTTGATGACAATGGGCCACAGCAGCGGCACACCGCCGGTGGTGACCAGGTCACCCAGGATGTGGACCACCACGCCGATCAGCATGGACATGGGCAGCCACGTCCACTGGTCCGGGGCGTACCAGGTCACCAGGCCGGCCATCAGCAGCCCAAAAATCCAGTTGGTCAGCCACCCGGAGGCTGGGAACAGCTTGAGGGCCTTGGCGGCGATGTTGATCATAAACATGCACAACAGCCCTGCCCCGACGGACAGCAGCCCCCACGGTGTATCCACCTGGAACTGGGCCACGGCGACGGCCAGCAGCACAAAACATGCTGCGCCAACCACCGAGTGCGTGCCTTGCCGGTGCCCGCCGCTGGCGTTCTCGATACCCACCGCCACCGCGTTGGACAGCGGCGGCAGGGAGTTCGCGATGGTGCTGGACCGGTGGTCCCAGTCGCACACCAGGGCGGTGCCCGCCGTCGTCATCCCGCCAATCACGATTCCCGTGGCATCCAGCGGATACCAGCCCAGCGTATACGGGCCGGTGGAGGCAACCGCCACCCACGCCGCGGCACCTGCCGCGGCGTGGTGGCCACCCATCACCCCTGGCCCGCCGTCAGCGGCGCGTCGGAGAAGATGTTGCGGATCACGCCGTTGGCCCATTCCAGGATCTCGGCGTCCTGCAGGTCGCGGCCGCCGATCCTTGCCGTCTTCGGCTTGGGCAGCAGCACCGCATCAAGGGCCGGCTTGGACTGCGCGCCGGGGTACATCCGGTTCAGGCGCATCACCCGGGACTCGGGCAGCGTGGCCGGGGAGAACTTGATGAAGTTGCCCTGCAGGGCCACATCGGAGAGCCCGGCCTCGCGGGCCCCCACCCGGAAGCGGGCCACGGCCACCAGGTTCTGCGTGGGCAGCGGCGGCTCGCCGTAACGGTCCACCAGTTCGGCCAGGACCTCAGCGATGGCCTCGTGGGTCAGCGCGGACGCCAGCTTCCGGTAGGCCTCCAGCCGCAGCCGCTCCCCCGGCACGTAGTCGTGCGGCAGGTGCGCGTTGACCGGCAGTTCGATCTTCATTTCGGCTGCCTTTTCCTCGGCCTCGCCGCGGAAGTCAGCCACCGCCTCGCCCACCAGCCTGATGTACAGGTCGAAGCCCACGCCCTGGATGTGGCCGGACTGCTCGCCGCCCAGCAGGTTGCCGGCGCCGCGGATTTCGAGGTCCTTCATGGCCAGCTGCATGCCGGCGCCGAGTTCGTTGTGGGTGGCCACGGCCTTGAGCCGTTCCAGGGCCACCTCGCCCAGGGGCTTCTCGGAGGGGTACAGGAAGTAGGCGTAGGCCCGTTCGCGGCCGCGCCCCACCCGGCCGCGGAGCTGGTGCAGCTGGGACAGGCCGTATTTGTCCGCACCGTCCACAATGAGCGTGTTGGCGTTGGAAATGTCCAGCCCGGTTTCGATGATGGTGGTGCACACCAGCACGTCGAAGCGCCGTTCCCAGAAGTCCACGATGATCTGTTCCAGGCGGCTCTCGGACATCTTGCCGTGGGCCACCTCCACCCGCGCCTCAGGCACCATTTCCCGGATCTTGGCGGCGGTCCGCTCAATGGTGGACACGCGGTTGTGGACCAGGAACACCTGGCCCTCGCGCATCAGCTCGCGCCGGATGGCCGCGGAGGTCTGCTTGTCCGTGTACGGGCCCACGTAGGTAAGGACCGGGTGGCGTTCCTCCGGCGGGGTGGCCAGGGTGGAGGTTTCCCGGATGCCGGTCAGGGACATCTCCAGGGTCCGGGGAATGGGGGTGGCGCTCATGGCCAGGACGTCCACGTTGGTGCGCATCTTCTTCAGCGCTTCCTTGTGTTCCACACCGAAGCGCTGCTCCTCATCCACGATCACCAGGCCGAGGTCCTTGAACTCGAAGTCCTTGGACAGCAGCCGGTGGGTGCCGATCACCACGTCCACGCTGCCGTTTTTGACGCCCTCGGCCGTCTCCTTCGCTTCCTTGGTGCCTTGGAAACGGGACAGCGGTTTGACCCGGAGCGGGAAGCCGGAGAACCGTTCGGTGAAGGTCTCGTAGTGCTGCTGTGCCAGCAGGGTGGTGGGTACCAGCACCGCCACCTGTTTGCCGTCCTGGACCGCCTTGAACGCCGCCCGGACGGCGATCTCGGTTTTGCCGTAGCCCACGTCGCCGGAGACCAGCCGGTCCATGGGGATTTCCCGCTCCATGTCCGCTTTGACCTCGTTGATGGTGGTCAGCTGGTCAGGGGTTTCCACGTACGGGAAGGCTTCCTCAAGCTCCCGCTGCCAGGGTGTGTCGGGGCCAAAGGCGTGCCCGCGGGACGCCATCCGGGCCGAGTACAGCCGGATGAGTTCGCCGGCGATCTCCTTGACGGCCTTCCGGGCCTTGGATTTGGTGCTGGCCCAGTCGGCGCCGCCCATTTTGCTGAGCACCGGCGCGTCGCCGCCCACGTAGCGGGTCACCTGGTCCAGCTGGTCGGTGGGGACAAACAGCCGGTCGCCGGGCGCGCCGCGCTTGGAGGGCGCGTATTCGAGGACCAGGTACTCGCGGACGCCGTCGCCGCCGCCGGCCACCTTCCGCTGGATGAGCTCCACAAACCGGCCGATGCCGTGCTGTTCGTGCACCACATGGTCCCCCGCCACCAGCTGCAGCGGGTCCACGGCGTTGCGGCGTTTGGAGGGCATCCGGCGCATGTCCTTGGTGGACCCCGGGGAGGTCCGGCCCAGCAGGTCGGCTTCGGTGAGCAGGCCCAGCTTGAGCCCGTCGAGGACAAAACCGCGTCCGACGGCGGCAGTGGTCACCTCGATGATGCCCGGCTGGGGCTCCTGGTCCAGGCGGTCCACCCGGGCGCAGGGGATGTCGGCGTCGTGGAACAGTTCGGCGAGGCGCTGCGCGGGGCCGGGACCTTCCGTGGCCACGACGATCCGCCACTGGTTGCGCACGTGGGTGCCGATGAACTCCATCATTTCGGCGACGTCGCCCTGGTAGCCGCGGGGTTCGCGGGCGTGCAGGTTCAGGACGTCGATGTCAGGCAGCAGTTCTGTGTCCTGCGCCAGCGAGGTGATGGACCACCAGGAGACCCCGTGGTCCAGGGAGGCGCTCCGGGTTTCGGCCAGGGACCGGAAACTGGCGGTGTGCAGCGCAGCGGACGCCTGTGAGCTGAGGTCCAAAGGCGCGGTGCCGCCGTCGGACGCCGTGGACCACGCCGCTTCCAGGAATTCCTCGTTGGTGGCGGCGAGGTCGTGGGCGCGGGCGCGGACCTTTTCCGGTTCGATCACCACGGCGATGGACCCGGCGGGCAGCTGGTCCACAAACGGGACCATGGCGTCCACCAGGACGGGGGCCAGGGACTCCATGCCTTCCACGGTGATGCCGCCGGCGATCTTCTCCAACATGTCGGCCGCAGCAGGCAGCTGGGTCTTCAGCGACGCTGCCCGGGACATCACGGAGGGGGTGATCAGGATTTCGCGGCACGGCGGGGCGTGCAGTTCCGTGGGGTGCTTGATGCCCGGGGCGGACAGCGAGCGCTGGTCAGCCACGGCGAACCAGCGCATCTGGTCCACTTCGTCGCCGAAGAACTCCACCCGGATGGGGTGGTCCTCCGTGGGCGGGAAGACGTCCAGGATGCCGCCGCGCACAGCGAATTCACCGCGGTGCGTGACCATGTCCACGCGGGCGTAGGCGGCGTCCGCGAGGTTCCGGACCACCTCGGTGAAGGGCCTTTCCTGTCCCACCGCAAGGGTGACGGGCACCAGCTCGCCCAGGCCGGCCACAATGGGCTGGACCACGGCGCGTACCGGCGCCACCACCACCCGCAGCGGCCCCGCTGCAGAGCCTTCGGGGTGCGCCAGCCGCCGCAGGACGGAGAGCCGCCGGCCCACGGTGTCGGAGCGGGGTGAAAGCCGCTCGTGCGGAAGCGTCTCCCAGCTGGGGAACTCCGCCACGGAGTCGGCGGGCAGGAAAGCGCGCAGCGCCGCCACCAGGTCCTCGGCTTCACGGCCGGTGGCGGTGACCGCCAGGACAACGCCGGGCGTGCCGGTACCGGCACTAGCATCCGGGTCCGCAGCCGCCGCCGTCAGACCGTCCACCATCTCGGCCAGCAGGACAGGCCGGAGTCCGGCCGGCGCGCTGATCTGGTAGTCCTGCCCGCGGACGTCGAATCCCCGCCCGGCTTCTGCCCGGACCCGGGAGAAGGACTGGTCCGGCGCGAGCGCTCGGCGCAGTCCATCCAGCGACGGACCGGCGGTGGGCGGACCGGAAAGGCTCATGGCAGGTGCTCCTGTGGTGTGCAGCGGAAAATCAGGCAAGGTGGAATCAGGCAGGCTGAATCAGGCAACGCGAAAACCCGGAATTCTTTTCGAATCCCGGGTAAACCCAGCCTACCCCGCGGCACCGACAGTCCTGCGGCTAGGCTGGGCAGAGGCGCCAGGGCGGCCGGCGGGCACCGGGAAACCTGGCCCCGCCAGCACCGGTCCAACCGGGCTGCCGCTCCGAACCTCTTGGGGATCAACGCTTGCGGACGTAGGGAGAAACCATGACGGAAACCAGCAGCAGCATCGGCCCGGCCAGGACAGTCCTGGTAACGGGAGCCACCGGTTACATCGGCGGAAGGCTGGTGCCCCGGCTCCTCGAGGCCGGCCACACGGTCAAGGTCCTGGTCCGCTCCCCCGACAAAATTGCCGGCAACCCGTGGCGGGATGACGTGGAAGTGGTCGAAAGCAGCCTGGACGATGGCGAGGCCCTGCGTGACGCGCTGGCCGGCGTCGACGTTTTTTATTACCTGGTGCACTCCATGGCGGCGGGGACGGGCTTTGAAGCCAAGGAAAAGGCCATGGCCGAAACCGCCGCGCGTGCCGCCAAGGACGCAGGTGTGCAGCGCATTGTTTTCCTGGGCGGCCTGCATCCCAGCGGGGTGGAGCTGTCCACCCACATGCGGTCGCGGGAAACCGTGGGCAAGGTCTTCCTGGACAGCGGCGTGGACTCCATTGTTTTCCAGGCCGGTGTGGTGATCGGGTCCGGCTCGGCGTCGTTCGAGATGATCCGCCACCTGTCCGAGACGCTGCCGCTGATGCCGGCCCCCAGCTGGGTGCGGAACCGGATCGAGGCGATCGCCGTCCGCGATGTCCTGCACTACTTGGTGGGCGCGGCGTCGCTGGAGGGACACATCAACAGGACCTTCGACATCGGCTGCCGCCAGGTGCTCACCTACGCCGGCATGATGAAGGCGTACGCTGCGGAGGCCGGCCTGCCCTACCGCGTGGTGCTGGCCCTGCCGGTCCCGGCGCCCAAGCTGGCCGGCATGTGGGTGGCCCTGACCACCCCCATCCCGCTGTCCATGGCCGTGCCGCTGGTGCAGTCCCTGCAGCACGACGCCGTCTCGGACGAGCACGACATTGACCAGTACATTCCGCAGCCGGAAGGCGGCCTGACCAGCTACCGCACCGCTGTGGCGCTGGCCCTGGGGAAGGAACGGGACGGCCAGGTGGTCACCACCTGGGCCAACGCCGGGGTGGCCTCCGACCCGCTGCCCAGCGACCCGGACTGGGCCGGGCACAAGGTCTACATCGACGAGCGGACCTTCCACGGCGACGTGGATCCGGCCCATGTCTGGACGATCATCGAAGGCATCGGCGGCCGGAACGGCTGGTACTCCCTGCCGCTGGCATGGCAGGTCCGCGGCTGGCTGGACAAGCTGACGGGGGGCGCGGGCCTGCTCCGCGGCCGCCGCCATCCCAAGGACCTGGCCATCGGCGAAGTGGTGGACTGGTGGCGGGTGGAGCGGATCGACCGCGGCAAGCTCTTGCGGCTGCGCGCGGAAATGCGGGCGCCGGGCCGGGCGTGGCTGGAACTCTCAGTGGAACCCGACGGCACCGGCAGCACATACCGTCAGCGCGCCATCTTCTTCCCCAAAGGCCTGAGCGGGCGCCTGTACTGGCTCGCGGTTTTGCCGTTCCACAGCCTGATTTTCCCTGCCATGGCGCGCAATATCACGGACGCGGCGCAGAAGATTGTTGATGCGGAGCAGGCAACCGGCAACCCGTAGGATGTTGGGAGCCCGATCCGCTCCCACGTCCCTGGAGGACCCATGGCCCTGAACGCCGTCACCACCCTTCCGCATTCCGTCAACAGCGTCGCTGCCGTGCTGGTCAACGAGGATTTCCAGCGCCACGTGAGCGAGCTGGTGGGGGGCACCCTCGAGTCCTTCGCCGTGGACGGCGATGTTGCCGGTGCGTTCAGCGCCACGTCGGTCCGCACCCTGCCCACCACGCGCCTGCCGGAGATTGCCCGGAAGTTCGTTGGCGAAAGCCTGAAGGTCACGCAGGTGGAGAACTGGGACGCCCCGGCGGCCGACGGTTCACGCCAGAGCAACATCTCCCTGAAGATCAGCGGCGCCCCCGTGGACGTCACCGCGGTGCAGCGCCTGGTGGCGGCCGACGGCGGCACC
This sequence comes from Arthrobacter sp. ZBG10, assembly GCF_001238605.1. Classification (NCBI taxonomy): domain Bacteria; kingdom Bacillati; phylum Actinomycetota; class Actinomycetes; order Micrococcales; family Micrococcaceae; genus Arthrobacter; species Arthrobacter sp. ZBG10. The sequence goes on from NZ_LFQH01000032.1 coordinate 21,288, forward strand.
CGGGTTGAGCTTGAGGGCGCGGTCAAGTCCTCGGTCCCGTTCCTCGGCGGAAAAATTGCCGACGCCGCCGAGCCCATGGTGGCCAAGGCCCTGAACCTGCAGGCCAAGCAGGCGCAGGCCTGGCTGGAAAGCCACTGATCCCGTGGACCTGCCTGTTTTCCCTGCGCTCGTCCTGATCATCGCCGGCGCCTGGTCCCTCGTGGTGTGGCCGCAGTTCCTGCGCCGCGTTATGAAGGACACCCGGGCCCGGGACGCCGCCGGGAAAGCCACGAGGTTCCTGACTGTCCACGTGGTGCTGGTCAGCATCTCCATGGTGCTGGGCGCTGCCACGGCGGTCATCGGCATCATGGGGCTGCTGGGCTGAAGCCCGGCAGCGCAGCCAGGTCAGGCGGGGCAGGCCTGGCCCGCCGTGCCTGGCTGCGGCGCGGGGCCGGTCCGCACGTTCCGGAACTCAACCGGAGGGCCGCCGTCGTAATTTTTTGCCAACGCGAAGTAGCCGCCCCGGAACGCCGCATCGGTGCTGGTAAGGCCCTGCGTGCCGCCGCGGCCGGCGGATATCCCGGCCGCGGTGACGGCAACCTGGAACTGCTGCCACTGCCCGGCCCGCGCCGGCGCCCCGCCGGCCTCGCCCAGCACTGTGCCCGCTGCGCTGCCCCGGTCCACGCGGTAGAGGATCAGCCGGCCGTCCGGCCGGGCGTCCAGCAGGTATCCACCCTGCCCGCTGACCTGTCCGGGACGCCAAGGGGAGTCATCCGCCAGGGCGAACATGATCCCGGCACCGTACGCCTGGCCCGGCACGCCGGCCGGCCAGCGGAGCTCGAATTCCAATAACCACTCCGCCGCCTGGATGGGGCCCATGGAGCCCAGCGTGTAGGCGGCGGTGGTGGCGGACGCCATGCGCAGCGCCGATCCGGTGAACGTCGGCTGCTCCTGCCAATGGCTGTCCGCATCCCACGGCAGGTCCCCCGGCGCCCGCTGCCCGGTGGTGAACGCGTCCGCGGCGGCTACTGGCTCCCGCTGCAGGACGTAGGGGGCGTTGGCGCACATCATGCCCCGGACCCCCAGGCCCAACAAGCGGTCCCGCTCGCTTCGCCGGTGGACCTCCCACCCGATGACGGGCTTTCCGGTGGCCACAAACTGCCGGATGTTTTCTGTCGGGGCCAGGGCGGGGACGCCCAGCAGATCCACGGCGTCGAAATACGCCGCCGCGCCGTCCAGGGTGCCGGAGCCGAAGTAGCCCCAAGTGGTGTACCCGTTCCTGCGCGCCTCCGCATGCGCCTTGGACTGGGCGGGCTGCTTCCACACGATGTGGTCCCGGGCGTCCGGGTAGCCCGCCAGCAGGGCCAGGATTTCCTCCTGGTTGGTGCCTTGTTTGTCCTCCAGGAAAATGACGGTGTCCGCCAGCAGGAGGTCCAGGACCTCCTGCAGTTCCGGGACCGGTTCCCGGCCGGTGGCGGGTCCCAGCCAGGCCCGGGCATCGTTCCGCAGGGTTGCCACAGTGGCCAGCGACGTGGCGGAGATCAGGAAGTCCCGGCCGGTCATCCGGGCCAGGTCGGGGTCGTGGTGGCAGATCAGGACGCCGTCCGAGGTGGCCGATACGGAGACTTCGATGGCTTTGATGCCCAGTGCGGCGGACTCCCGGTAGGCCCGGAGCGTGTGTTCGGTCCAGTTGTCACCCGAGCCGCGGTGGGCGATGTAGAAACTGGGCGTGGTCAGGAGGTCGGTGATGGTGGCGGGGCCGGCGGGGGCCAGCGGCACGTCGGCTACCGGCTGCAGGGGGACGCCGGCGGAGGTTGCCGTGGTTCCTGGTTTCCCCGTGCCGGCCAGGTCGCCGGGAACTGTCCGGTCAACGGGGTCCGGGCAGGCCTGGCAGCCCGTCAGGGACCAGGCCGCGCCGGCTGCTGCCAGGCCCAGGAACGTCCGCCGGTCAGGTCCGGTCCTCACGGGGCTGCCGCCGTCCTGGTGCCTGCGGGTTCCTCGGGGTGGCGTGCCGTCCTGGCTGCTTCCTGCCGTTCCCGGCGGGCTGCTTCCGCTGCCATCACCAACATGGCAAGCACTGTCCACACCAGGATTCCCGCTACCGAGCGGGTGGCCAGGGAACTGTACGTCTGCGGCACCGCAATCACAAGGATGGCCGCCAGCGTCAGCCCGCGGACCCGGTGGTGCAGGCCGTGCCGGAGGAGCAGAGCCACCATGGTCCCGAAGTACAGCACGGCAAAAGCGATGCCGAAGTCCACGCTGTACATCAGGAGCGGGTTTTCAAAGCTCGTCTCCAGGCCGCCCTGTACCGCCACCCGGTAGCTCGCACCGCTCCCCTGGCCCGCGATGGCGTAGTCACCCCAGTGGTTGAAGAAGTACTGCAGGGACAATGCCCTGGCCTCCGTCGAGCCGGTGTCGTCCTCAATCCTGCCCACCACACCCTCAATCAGGGGGGACGTGGTGATGAGGATCGCGGCGGCGGCAATCAGTGCCAGCAGGATTCCTTTGAGCCAGGCCGGACGGCGGGCAAAAAGCACCACCACTGCCACGCAGGCCGCCAGGACCACCAGCCCGGCCCTGGACTGGGTGATCAGGATCCCCACAATCATCAGGACCAGCAGCACCAGCTGGACCAGGTTCCGTTTCAGCCCGGCCACCAGCGGGGCAACGGCGACGATGACCAGGGACAGGGCCAGCGGCTGGTCCAGGGTCCCCATCCAGCGGTTGTTCTCCGGCTTGTACCAGTACTGCTTGCTGAAGCCCTGCTCGTAGACCAAGGGACTGTGCGTGAGCCACTGCAGCAGCGCCACTGCGCACACCGCCGCGACGAGCCACAGCAGCAGGTTCCGCAACCAGACCGCCAGGCCGGCGTCTGTGATGGAGAGGGTGAGCAGCAGGAAGAAAAACAGGACCGGCGCCACGATCTGGTCGGCCAGCAGGACCATCCCGCCGCCGGAATCAGCGGCCCGGGAGGCAAGGACCGCGGCCGCGACCACCACGGCGAGGGCCAGGAAGAGGACAAAATGCCTGCCCAGGACCTGGCCAAAAGCGGCCGGCGCATCCAGCAGCCGGGCCAGGAAAACCGCGAGGATCAGCCAACTGGCGGCGTGCAGCGACAGCGGACCGGATGGAACGCCGGTGACCACCTGGCTGCCCACGGCGGGGACCAGGAACCAAAGGGCAAGGACAGATCCCACCAGGATCCGGGGCCGCGAGCGCAGCAGGAAAGCGGCCGCGAAGCACAGCCCGATCCATAGTCCCAGCTGCATTTATGCCACCTTGTCCATCAGCGACCCAGCCGCCGGCAACCTGATCAGCCGCGGTGGGATCGGGTGGCCGGCACGCGGTCGCGGGCCGGGTTCTGCGCGGCTGCCTTCCTGGTGGGTTCCTGCGGGCGGATCCGGCGGCGAAACCGCCCGCTGAGCCGAGGGAACGAACCCTGGCGGTGGGATTCGGCGAGCCGGTTCGGCAAGAAGGTGGCGGCGACGCCCAGCAGGGTGCTGTTGACGGCGCGCAGGTTGGCCAGGGAGGCGGCCAGGATCTCCGCCGTGACGTGCTGGTGCCTGACCACCACGATCGCACCGTCGGTGACTGCTGCGAGCAGTGCGGCATCGCTCATCGGCTGCAGCGGCGTGGCGTCCACCACGATCCTGCTGAACTTCGGTGCCAGCTCCGCCAGCATGGTGCGCACGGGGCCGCCGCCCAGCAGGGCGGTGGGACGGGGCGGGACGGTCCCGGCCGCCATCACCTGCAGGCCGGGTATCCCGCTTTCCTGGACCGCTTTGTCCGCGGCCACCTGGCCGGAAAGGACGTTGGACAGGCCGGTGGGCTTCGCCAGGCCAAGTTCCTGCGCCAGGCGGGGCCGCCGCAGGTCGGCTTCGACCAGGAGGACCGTGTGCCCGTTCTCTGCCCAGGCCTTCGCCAGCAGCAGCGCCACCGAGGTCTTGCCCTCCGCATATGTTGCGGACGTTACCGTGAGCGACCTCAGGCCGGCGGCCTCGGGCAGGAAGTCGATGTTGGTGCGCAGCCGCCGTGCCGCCTCGGTCACCAGGGCATCATCCGGGGACCTGAGGATACGGTTCAGCGCCTTGGCATTCCGGCCGGCCGGGATGCGGGCCAGAACCCGGACACCGCCGGCTTCCTCGATTTGTTCAGGAGTAATGAGGGTCCGGTCCAGCACGCGGCGGGTTACCGCAATCCCGATACCCAAGGCGGCACCCACCAGCAGCCCAAGTCCATAGTTCAGGCTCTCCCGGGGGGAGACCTGGCTGCCCGGTTCGGTGGGGCCGGATACAACGGTCAGCACCGTCTGCGCGGTGGTGGGAACCCGGCTTTCCTCAAGTTCGTGCACCGCCGACCCAAAATTCCGGGCTATGGCGGTGGCCGTGGCGAAGGCTTTGCCGGCGTCGGGCATGGTGACTTCCACCGTCAGCAGCAGCGTGTCCTTGTCTGCGGAGGCGCTGATGCTGGATTCTGCTTCCGGGCCGGTCACTCCCAGTCCGGTGTCGCTGACCAGGCGGGAGACGAACTGGTCGCTCTTGACCAGGGCGGCGTAGGAGACGATGCGGCCGCGGGAGAGTTCATCGGACTGCAGCGCCGATTGCCCGTTGACCGGAGGTGCCACCACAAAAAACCTGACAGTGCTTTGGTACATGGGCTGGATGGACGCGGTAAAAGCGACAGCACCGAGCAGTCCTGCCAGGGCGCACGCCACGATGATCCACCAGCCACGCACCACGGCGCGGAGATACTCTGACAAATCCAATATGGCCTCCCGGTTACGTACGCAGCCGGACGTCCCGGACCACACCGTTGGTAGGCGTTCATTATTGACCGCTGCATCCGGGCGGCGGAAGGCCGGCCGGGGCTTCCCAGCCGCAACTTTCCCTCAAGGTTGGGTCAAGGCACCCGGCCGCGGCAGCCACCGCCCCCACTATGGAACCAAGGCCGCCTGTCGGCCACTTCCTGACCCCTTCAACACTGGATGGAGGTACTGTGAACGGGCACCGGCTCTCAGTCCTGATTGCGCATCCCTCCGCAGATCTCTATGGCGCGGACAAGGTCCTGCTCGAAACAGTCGAAGGCCTGCTGCGCGGCGGCGCCCGGGTGCTGGTCACCGTGCCTGCAGAGGGCCCGCTGGTGGCGGAGCTCCAGGGCCGGGGTGCGGCGGTGGTGCTGTGCCCCACGCCGGTGCTGCGCCGGTCCATGCTGACGCCGTCCGGGGCGACGCGCTTTACCGCCGACGCGATCCGGGGCACCGCCGGAGGCATCGGACTCATCCGGCGCTGCAAACCGGATGTACTGCTGGCCAATACCAGCACCGTCCCGCTCTGGGCGGCGCTGGCCCGGCTCTGCGGCGTTCCCGCGGTGGTCCATGTCCACGAAGCCGAAGCCTATGCGCCCCGGCTCCAGCAGGCCCTGCTCGCCCTGCCGCTGTCCTTCGCCACCAGCATCGTGGCCAACAGCCAGTTCACTGCCGACACGCTGGTCCGCTCCCTGCCGAGCCTGCAGGGCAGGAGCACCGTCATCTACAACGGAGTGCCCGGGCCCGCCACGGAGGCACGTTCCAGGGGAAGGCTCGACGGCGGGCTGCGCGTGCTTTACGTCGGCCGGCTCTCGCACCGGAAAGGCGTGGACGTTGTGGTGGAGGCGATCGCGCAGCTGAACCGCAAGGGCCATCCCACGCATCTCGATGTGGTGGGCGGCGCCGTACCCGGCGCAGACGCTTACGAGTTGGACCTCCGCCAGCGGGTTGCCGGGCAGGGTGCCGGGGCATCAGTGGCGTTCCATGGGTACCAGTCGGACGTCTGGCCCTTCCTTGCGGATGCAGACGTGGCAGTGGTGCCGTCCCGGCTGGACGAATCCTTCGGCAACACGGCAGTGGAGGCGATCCTTGCGGCCCGGCCCCTGGTGGCGAGCAGTATTTCCGGGCTGCGGGAGGCCGCCGGCGCCTATGACTCGGTGCAGTTTGTGGCTCCCGGCAGCGTCCAGGGCCTGGCGGATGCCCTGGAGACGGTGGCGTCCCAGTGGGCGGTGTACCGCAGCGCCGCAGCACGCGACGCCTCCCTGGCACGGGCCAAACACAGCCCGGTCCTGTATGGCGAGGAAATGTTCCGGCATCTCAGCCAAGCAACCGGGCAGGCATGAGCCGCAACGGCTCCCCTGCCGGCCTGCACCGCGCCGAGGGGAAGCCGTCGGCCGGCAAAGGTGCAGGCGCCCACCCTGTGGGAAGTACTTTTGCGGGCCGCCCGGCTGCCAGCGGTGTGCGCTGGACCATGGCCGCAGTCATCGCCCGCCAGGGTTTCCAGATGCTGGCAGCGCTGGTCCTCGCCAGGATCCTGGGCCCGGCGAGTTACGGCATCATCTCCGCCGCCACGGTGTTCACCACCTTCGCTGCGCTGTTCCTGGACCAGGGGCTGGCCGCGGCGCTGGTCCAGCGCCCGGCCGTCAGCCGGCGCGCGGCGGGGGCCACAGCCACCCTGAACCTGCTGATGTCGGTGGCCATCGGGGTGGCCGCACTCCAGTTGGCTACCGCCGTCGCCGGTTTTTTTGGGGCGCCGGAACTTGCCGTGCTGCTGGTGCCGCTTGCGGTTGCCATCCCCCTTAAGGGCCTGGCCATCACGCCCCGTGCCATGCTCAGCCGGGAACTGAAGTTCGCGCTGGTGGCCAGGGCGGACATCGCCGGCGCCGTGGGCGGTGCCGCCTGCGGCATCTCCTCAGCACTTCTGGGCGCCGGCTATTTCGCCCTGGCATACCAGGTGATCGCCACCGACCTGGTCACCGCCGCACTCCTGCTGGCGGCCGCGAGGGGGCCCTGGCCAAACCACCATCTGCGGGAAGTCCTGCCCATGCTGGCCTTCAGCTTCAGCGTCTTCTGCACCAACTTCCTCGCGTACTTTTCCCGGAACATGGACAACGTCCTGGTGGGCCGGTTCCTTGGGCTCGCATCGCTTTCCCTCTACGGAATGGCGTACCGGATCATGGTGCTTCCGGTCCAGCTGGTGGGACAAACCATCAACCGGGTGATGTTTCCTGTCTTTTCCCGGGCCAGCGATGATCCTGCCAAGGTTGCGTTCCACCTCACCTCGGTCACCAGGATCACCGCAATGACGGCGGTGCCCCTGATGGCCTACATTGCCTGCGCCGCACCCGAGCTGGTCCAACTGGTCCTTGGCGAGGCATGGCTGGCGGCCGCCCCGATCATCAGTGTCCTGGCCATTGGCGGTGCCCGGGAGACGGTGTTTTACATAACTCCCACCCTGATGAAGGGGCTGGGCAAGGGCGGCCTGATCCTCCGCTACGAGGTGCTCGCGGCCCTGGTCCAGGTGGGCGGCATCGTGGTGGGCCTGCAGTTTGGCCTGCTGGGGGTGGCGGTGGGCCTGGTGGGGGCCGGCCTGTTCCTGGTTCCGGTGCTGCTGCTGATCCAGGCCCGCCTGACCCAGGTCCGGATCAGCGCCCAGCTCGCGGTGATCTGGCCCGCCGTCCACGGCGCCCTGTGGGGCGCGGCCGGCTGCCTCGGCATCGGCTTGCTGGACCTTCCCCTTGCAGCCACCACGGCCCTTGGCCTGGCTGTGTTCCTCCTGCTTTTTGCGGCTGTCCTGTTCCTGTGCCACCGCAGCCACGTGGAGAAGTTCCGGCGGCAGGCAGCCGCCCTTTTTGGCAAACGGCAGGGCTTCGATCAATGAACATAACCCCGGCGAAAGGCAGGCCATGATCCAGACAGCGGAGCAGCTTGTGATTGCGGTGCTTACGTACAAGCGCCCGGAAGACCTCCTGGTGGTGCTCCCGCGCCTCCTGGACCAGGCCCGTTCGGTGGACCTGGCTGCCACCGTGCTGGTGGTGGACAACGACCCCGCTGGCAGTGCCCGGCAGACGGTGGAGGACTATCCGTCGTCGCTGGTCAAATACGTGCACGAACCCCGGCCTGGAATCGCTGCCGCCAGGAACCGGGCCATCCGCGAGGCGGTTTCCGACTCCCTCCTGGTGTTCATCGACGACGACGAGGTGCCGTCGGAGCAGTGGCTGCGGCACCTGCTGGCGCAGTACCGCGCCACGGCGGCGGCGGCCGTGGTGGGTCCGGTGATCAGTGAATATGCCGAGCCGCCCGAGGCTTGGATCCAGGCTGGCAGGTTTTTTGACCGGCGCCGGCTCGCCACCGGATCGCTGATCGACGTGGCGGCCACCAACAACCTGCTGCTCGATATGGGGAAGGTCCACGCGCTGGGCCTCGCGTTTGACGAGAAGTTTGGCATTACGGGCGGTTCGGATACGCTCTTCACCCGCCGGCTTGCACAGCTGGGCGGGACCATGGTGTGGTGTGACGAGGCCGTGGTGGTGGACCGGGTACCCACCGGCCGGCTGACGCGGGACTGGGTGCTGCGCCGGGCGTTCCGCAGCGGGAACGCCAACGTCCGGGTTGACGTTGAGCTGGCCGGTTCGGCGCCGGCACGGGCGGCAGCCCGGAGCCGGGCCTTCGCGGCGGGTTCGATCCGCGTCGCCGGGGGGACGGTACGGGTTCTGGGGGGCCTGGCAGGCGGCTCCATGTCGCTCCGGGCACGGGGCATGCGCAACATTGCCAGGGGCTCAGGCATGCTGTCCGGAGCGGCCGGGTATGTTTACAGCGAGTACCGGCGCAACTGACCAGTCTCCGTTACCGGGGCCCGACAGTCCAGCGGCGTGGCCTACGTTACAAATAAGACAGTTGGGCCCTGTGTTGAGCAGGATCACAAAAAGATTTTCCGGGACGGTTGTGGCGCTCCCTGGGTCGTTTTGCGAAGCTCCTGCTCGGGACGGCGTGTTGGTAGTTTTGACGATGCAAAAAAAACCATCGTTACCTAACCGAAACGTGTCGATCCTTGCCCATTTGCACCGTTATCGGTTTGCAACACAACAAAACCTCAAATAGCGTTGCAGTCAACAGCCGGGGTCGGGGATGCCTACGGGAGAAGTCAGCACAGTCGAAGCGCGGTCACCCCTGCTTCGCCTTCCGGCGCAAGCCCTTTTGCTGATGCCACACGTCAGGTAGACCAGCCCGGCTTTGCCATGCGCAGCCAGGTTATGCCTCCATGTGTCTCCCCGTGCCCGGAGACGAACTCGAGAGGTACACCCTATGGCTATCAGCAAAGCCGTCAGCAAAAACATCAGGACCAGCTATGCCGTGGGCGCCGCCCTGACGGTCGCAGCACTGGCACTGTCCGGATGCTCCGAACTGTCAGCAGCCGGCATCACCGACAGCGCCGCCGTAGCGCCGGGGACCAAGGCCCCCGCAGCAGCCCCCACACAGGGCCAGGCAACGGGCACCAAAGCCCCCTCAACTTCCAAAGTAGTACCGCCTGCTCCGGCCGTCGACACCATCGACACCCCCGAGGCCCCGGCTGCAGCCCTTGCGGACACCGGCAAGTCCCCGGCATCAGCAGCGGCTCCGGCGGCCCCTGCCGCTCCTGCCGCGCAGGCACCCACCCCTGCCCCGGCCGTTGCAGCAGCACCCGTTCCGGTCGGGGCCGCCAAGGCACCCGGCACCGTGGCTGCAGCAGCTCCGGTGGAACCTGCCGACGCCGTGGCGGCTCCGGTACCTGCCACGGTTGAGACCGTGAAGGCACCCGTCAAGGAAACCGTGGACGCTCCGGCACCCGTTGAAGCCCCCGCCCCCAGTGTGGACGCTCCGGCTCCGGTTGAGGCTCCGGCCCCCGTCGA
>NZ_LFQH01000033.1:0-88116 GCF_001238605.1 Arthrobacter sp. ZBG10
TGTTCCTGCGTGTACTTTCTTTTCCCCGACGCTTTCCTGATTAAAGACGGCACGGTCGTTGCAACTCCCAAAATCTAGGGGTGTTGCAACGACCGCTAGAACCCAAGGAGGTGCCGGCGTCGTCCGCTTCAGTTGCGTGGCAACCGGGTCCGTTGTGGCTGCTTAGACGGAGGCGAGGACCTTGGCGTCGTGGCGGAGGCTCAGCGTGAAGGTGTTGGGGCCGCTGCAGGTCACGGCGATGCCGCAGGTGGTGGTGTTGTGCAGGGCGGACATGTCGCTGACCGCGGAATCAATGGTGTGGTGCAGGGCAGCCTTGTCCCAGATTTTCAGGGTCACGGAGTTAGTGGCATCGAACGTCATTATTCAACTTCCATTTCTTGCTGGTGGACGGCTCGGCGCAGGGCCGGGGCCGTGTCCTCGACGGTGAGGACAAAAGTGTGGGAAAGCGCGTTCCCGATACTTCAATGGTGCCTGCCCAACTTGCCGATGGCAACCGTTTTGGGGCCGATGTGACCAAACACACCGGCAGTCCCGGGTTGCCGCGGACAGGCTGGAGCGTTACGCACTGTTCTTCAATAGTGCATAACCGGGAATTGACGGCTCAACCTAAAAGGGGTTTGTTGCGGGTGAGACTGATCACGTTGGGCGGCCCCGAGATCAGCCGACGGTGTGGTGCCCGGTGCCAAGGCATATGCTTCAGGCATGGGAATTATCATCACACTGCTTATTATCTGGCTGGTTCTTTCAGTCCTCGGGTTCGTCGTCAAGGGCTTGCTGTGGCTGGCCATCATCGGCCTGGTCCTCTTTGTCGCCACTGGCGTCTGGGGCTGGCTGAAGCGTAAAACCCGGGCTTAGTACCCGCACCATCAACAGGACGCAGCAGCCGGTTTCGTCTTCGAAGCCGGCTGCTTCTCCATGTGTGGCCGCAGTTCCGCGTGCCGCGGTTGCCGGGACGCGCCCACTCGTCGAAGTGGGTGTTGAATTCAGGATGAGCACCTCTTCTGCATCCCCGTTGAGGTCCAGCGGGGCGGCCAGGATGGAAGGGGGGGCCCCGGTGGCGGCTGCGGCCAGGAAATAAGGTTCCCAGCGGCGCTCCCCGGAGGTCAGGCACCAGCTCTGTGGACCGGGTGCGCAGGGCCTGCCCGGGTTGGGGATACGGGCCGGTCCCGTGACGCCAACCAGGGCACCAGGTCCGCTGCCCTGGTTCCGCCGTCCTGTGGGCGGGGCGACAGTAGGATGGCTCTATGTCGAGTTCCATTGATAGCCAGACCGCAGCGCAATTGCAGGAGATCCTGGTGGGTGCCGACGATGCTGTCGAATTCCTCTCCGGCCTGGCCGGCATGGCTGCGGCGGCTGTCTCGGAGGCGGCCGGGGACACCATCGAGTGCGCCATCACCCTGAAGTTGCACCGCCGTCCCGTCACGGCTGCCGGCAGCAGCGCCCGCGCCATCGAGCTGGACCATGTGGAGCAGGCCTTGGGCGATGGCCCCTGCATCATGGCGCTGCGGGAAATGTCCACCGTCCTGGTGGCTGACGTGTCCCTGGATGCCCGCTGGCCCTTGTATATGCAGAAACTCCTGGACGTCAACATCCATAGCACCCTTGGTGTCCCGCTGGAGATCAGTGGGGGTGCCGGTGCAGCGCTGAACTTCTTCGCCACAAGGCCAGACGCCTTCAGTCCCGACGTGTACGAAAAAGCAGAGGCCTTCGCGGCTGCAGCCAGCAACACCCTGCAGCTGTCGGTGCGGCTCCGGACAGTGCAGGGCAGGGCCGATGACCTGGAGGCCGCCCTGGAAAGCAGGACCGCCATCAACCTGGCCTGCGGCGTGATCATGGCGCAGAACCGGTGTTCCCAGGAGGAAGCCATGGCCATCCTCACCAAAGTGTCCGGCAACCGCAACCGGAAGCTCCGCGATGTTGCCAAGGAACTGATCGAGCAGCTTTCCGGCAGTCCCGTCCGGACCCACTTCGACACTTAGTCGTCAGTAGATCCCGGCAGCACTGGGTTGTGCTGGGATCATATTTCGGTATCGGCGGCTACTGCTGTCAGGTATCTTGCCGGCCATGTGGAGGCTGACGACGGCGGCCGCGCCCCGTGCTGCTGTTAGGTGCCGTGCCCGGCCACGCGGAGGCTGACGACGGCGGCCGCCCCCGGTGCGGGCAGCCCGCCCGCCACGTCCTCCCGCCGGAAGTCCCAGCACCGTCCGGTGCCGAGTACCTCGTAATCCGCGTTTTCGGTTGTTGCCAGCACCAGTGCCGTACCCTCGTCGATGGCCACCATCCGGTCCACCAGTCCGGCGGCAACGGCGCCGGCCGCCCGGCTCACGGTACCTGCCTGGGCGGCGTGCACGTCCACAGTGAACGGTGCCAGTCCCAAGCCGGCGCGGACTTCGACGTTGTCCAGGCCCTCGGAACATCCCGCATCGCAGACCTCGACGCCGTCGATGCGGTAGCCGCCGATGAGCGCGGCACCCGGCGCCACCATCGCCCCCGCGGAAAAGCCCAGATAGGACGCACCGCCGGCCACCAATCGCGAAATTTCTGCACCGGACCCGCTGAGCCCGGCCAGATAGGCGGGTGTCTGTCCGCCGCCCACCATCACGGCGTCCACGTTGTGGAAGGAAGTGGGGCTGGCTGGGCGAACGGCCCCGGCCGTCCCGTCCTGCCGCAGCAGGACGGGAACCACCTCGCAGGCAATCCGCGCCTCCAGCGGGTCAACATAGGCGGGTAGGGCTCCGGCCGGATCCCTGCCCGCTGCGTGGAGCACCAAAGCGATCCGGGCTGGCCGGTGGTGCGGAAGTGCGCGGACAAAGTGGTCAAACACGGCGGGAAAGCTGCCCGGATCCGGAGTGGATCCCGCTAGGTAGATGCCCATGGCCCTCAACGTACCGGACGCCGGCACGCCTTGGTGGAAAAAACCATTGACATGGGGTGGGAGAAGGAATATCGTACAACCAAATGGTTGTAGATCAGCTCCGAGAAACCGAATTGGACCGCCTCTTCCAGGCGTTCGCCGATTCCACCCGCCGCGACATTGTGCGGCGGGTAACCGTCACCGAATATTCGGTTTCCGGCCTGGCTGCCCTCTACGCCATGAGTTTCGCCGCAGTCCAGAAGCATGTGGCGGTGCTGGAGCGGGCTTCCCTGGTGACCAAGGAGAAGCGCGGAAGGGAGCAGATTGTGCGGGGCAACCATGAAGGCCTGCAGAAAGCCCGGTGGCTGCTCGATGAATATGAACAGGTCTGGCGGCAACGGGCCGCCCGGATCGCGGACATCCTCGCAGAAGAGTAGGAAGGCAATGCCATGTCAGTCATCAGTTCCACCAGAAATCCGGAAGCCCTAAGCTTCACGCTGGTAGCCGAGTTTGAGGCCGGTGTGGAGCGCGTCTGGGAGCTTTGGGCCGACCCCCGCCAGCTGGAGCGCTGGTGGGGACCGCCCACCTGGCCCGCCACCTTCGAAAAGCTTGATCTGGTTCCCGGCGGCAAGGCTAACTACTATATGACCGGGCCGGACGGCACCAAGGCTCACGGCTGGTGGGAGTTCACACACGTCGAGTCGCCCGCCCGGCTCGCCTTTGACGACGGCTTCGCGGATGAAGACGGAAACCCCACCGGTGACATGGGTATCACCCGGGCAACCGTGACCCTGGAACCGCTGGGGGACCGGACCCGGATGACCGTCCAGTCCACCTTCGAATCGGAAGAGCAGATGGAACAGATGGTCCAGATGGGCATGCAGGAAGGCATGACCGAGGCCATGGGGCAGATCGACGCCATCCTTGCCGAACACGCAAACGCCTGACCGCTGAGCGCTGGCATGGCAACGCGCAGCTAATGGCCGGCACCCGCTACGCGGCGCTACTGGCCGGCACCCGCTACGCGGCGCTACTGGCCGGCACCCGCTTCCAGCCAGCGGTGCCAGTGGACCAGGCGGACTGAGTCCAGGGCCGCGAGGTCACCGTCGGTGGCCTCGCGGCGGACCCGGGCCTCGACCGGCAAGCCCACCTGCGCCTCCGCATGAAGCGGAAGGATCTGCAGGGTTACGGCAGAACCCGGAGTGATGCCTGCGTCAGCAAGGTCCAGGACCCAGGGCGAACCGTCCCAGAACCTGTCCGCCACGGGCACCCCATCCACCAGGAGCTGGGCAACATCACCCGCCCACTCCATTTCGAGCTCGGTGTGATGCCCGTCCACCCCCTCCACCGGGAAGGACAGTGAGTACTCCGCGGCCAGTTCGGCGATCGTCTCCGGCGACGGTGCCGCCGCGCGGTTGGCTGCCGAACCAAACGACGCCGGTACCGGCGCTGCAACCCGGGTCAAGACCGCTGGCACGACCCTTGGAACTGCGTCGTTGCCGGCCTGGAATCCGGGAACCTCTGCCTCCGCCGGCAGAGGCACCGCGACATCCACTCCGGCGAATCCGCGCCGGTCGGGGCTGTACCGCTGCAGCGACGGCCGGCCCTGTGAACGCCCGGCCAAGCCGCCGGGCACCGTCCACACCGGCTCGTCGGACAGCACCAGCTCCCCGGCCAGCACCCATGCCTGGTCCGCGGTCTCCGCGGGGAGCACCAGGATGTCCAGCGTGCGGCTCCCGTCCACGGCGGTGAGAAGCTGCGGTTCCGCCGGGGACACCCGCCAGACCCCGTCAGCACCGGGACGAAGACCGGCCTCGGGAAGAAGACCGGCATCGGAAGCGAGACCGGCGCCCGAAGCCAGGCCGCCTGCCTGGTGCTTCCCGGCCGGGCCGCCAGGGACGCTGTTATGGAGATCGATGCTGCTGACAGTCGTTCCCGGCGCGAACTTCAGGTCCACCGGGATGCCGTGCCCGGCGGCCAGCACCAGGGTGGGCACTGTGGAACCGGGATCCAAGATGGTCAGGGGAGTAGCTGTGGCCCAGTCGATCCGCACGCCGGCCACCGTGAGGTTCACCGGCCAGCAGGCGATGGTGCCGGCGGGAATGTCCACTGGCGCCGCCGGAAAGGTGACGGTCCCGGCGTCGAGCGTTACCTCAAACTGCGCGCCCCGGCAGGTGTCCAGCGGGACGTGCGGCTGGTGCCAGGTAACAAAAACAAAGCCGGCGGAGCCGTCGCTGCGGAGGGCCCAGCGGAGGGTGGCGGAGTCGTCCACCCCGGCGGGCATAACGGCGGGAAGGGACGACGGCATCAGTGCCAACCGGTCGCCGAACGCAGCCAGGAACGCGTGCTGCCTGCGCAGCGCGGCAAAACTGCCGGCCAGCCTGCCGGTGGCACCGATCGGGGCGTGGAAATCGTAGTCGAAACGCGGCAGGTCGTTGGGGTAACCGGTGGCCTGGGACTCCTGCAGCCCGTCACCGGGGTTCCGGCCGCCGGCAAACATGTAGTAGCCCTGCCAGGCGGAGCCGTTGCCGATCTTGTTGGCCGCCACAGCCGCCACATCCGCGCCCTGCGGCCGGGGCCGGCGCTGGTAGGCGGTGGCCATTCCGCCTGCCAGTTCGCAGGTGGCGGGCGGGAAAAGCGCCGACGCAGCCCTGGGAGCGGCGGCCGGACCACCGGCGCCCAGGTGTTCGCGCAGGTCGGCGCCGATGCCGGGGTCGTCCCAGGAATGGCTGAAGAAGAAGTGCTCGCGGAACGTGGGATCCCACGGAGCATCCGCATCCACCCAGAAACCGTCGCCGTACCCGCCGAAGAGCGGCAGCACCTCGCCTTCGGGCAGCTCCGCGCCACCCCAGGCCGTGGCGGTCCAGATGGGGGCCGACAAGCCAGCTGCCCGGGCCAGCCGTTTCAGGGTGATGAGGTGACCGGGCTGGTCGTAGAGTTCATTTTCCAGCTGGATGCCGATCACGTTGCTGCCGGCACCCACCAGGGGGCTCAATTCCCGGCCCAGCAGCCCGAACCAGGCTTCCACCAGGGCAAGGTAGGCGGGATCGTCGGTGCGGTGCTGCACGTCCGCCGCCTGTACCCAGTCCGGGAAGCCACCGTTGCGGACCTCACCGTGGCACCACGGGCCGATCCGCAGCACCACGTCCAGGCCCACCTCCGCGCATAGGGCTACAAACGCCGCCACGTCCAGGTTGTCCGCGAAGCCAGCCCGGCCCGCGTCGGGTTCGTGATGGATCCAGAACACGTATGTGGCCACTACAGTGATTCCGCCGGCCTTTATCAGGCGCAACCGCTCCTCCCAATGCCGGCGGGGGACCCGGCTGAAGTGCAGCTCACCGGACACGGGAATGGCCGGTGCGCCATCAACTTCGACGTGCCGGTTGGTGAGCCGGTACCGCTTATGCCGGTCCTCGGTGTTGCTCATGTCGGGCTCGGTCAGCGGGGTTTCCCAGGGCTGGTGGACGACGCGCAGGGCAGCCGGGCTGCTGGTGTGGTTGGGCATGGCACCGAGTATTCCACAGGAAAAGCGGTGCCGGGAAGCGCTTTCCCGGCCGGTCTGCGGCAAGCCGTTGAACCTTGCGGCCTGCTTCGAAATACTGGAGGGCAGGAAACCGGATCGAGGCAGGGGGTGCAGGTATGGGCAACGGGTCAGCGGAATTCCGGAAGCGCCTTGAACGGGCGGCGGAAGCGCGCTCCTACCGCGGCGCCGGCATCACCCCTGCGGAGGAGACCGCCCTGGCGGCCCGCGAAGAGTCCGAACGCCAGAAGCGCAGCAAGGTGGGCGATGCGGCCCGGGCTGACTATCTGGTCCGGGATGCGATGGCGCAGGGCAAGTTCGACAACCTGAAGTACGCGGGCAAACCCATCCCGGGGCTGGGTGAGCAGTACGACCCCGACTGGTGGGTCAAAGGGCTCCTGGAGCGCGAAAACATCAGCGGCATGGGGCCGGCGGCCATTGTGCTGCGCAGCGAGGACGCCGGCTTGGACACCAAACTGGATGCCCAGTATTCGGAGCAGCAGGTCCGTGACCTGGTCCTGGACTTCAACCGGCGGGTGGTGGACGCGCGCCGGCAGTTGCAGGGCGGCCCGCCCGTGGTCACCATGACCCGCGACGTGGAGACGGAAGTGGAGCGTTGGCGGCAGCGCCGTACCGCCCGGACCGCGGACCAGCCACCGGAACCGCAACCATCCCGGTCCTGGTGGCAGCGGCTGCGGCGGGGTTCCACGTAAGTGGGCGGACGACGGCGGGTGGCGGCGGCCCTGAAACCATCCCGGTCCTGGTGGCAGCGGCTGCGGCGGGGTTCCACGTAGGTGGGCGGACGACGGCGGATGGCGGCGCCGTCGTCGGACCCGCGGCAAAGTGCCGCTGCTGTGAGCCGGCGGCTACGCGGTCAGGGCCGTTCGGCGCCGGATGCCTGCAGCCCGAACAGTTCGCAGGTGGCGTTGTAATACCTGTCGGTCCGGCCTTGATGCGCCAGCCCGATGCGGGCGCAGACCCGTTGCGACGCGGCGTTGGCCGGGTTGGTGACCGCCACAACGGCCGGCAGCCCGTGCCCGAAGGCGTACGCCAGGACAGCTGCGGCCGCCTCCGTGGCGTAGCCCCGGCCCCAGGAACCAGGATGGAAGTGCCAGCCGATCTCGGTATCTCCGGACGGCTGCAGGGGGACCGGTCCGGACGCCGGAATGGACTTCAGCAGCAGCGTGCCCGCCAGGGTCCCGGCCTCCTTCACTTCAACAGCCCAGACCCCATGGACGGGGTGGTCCATGGTGCGCCACGCGTTGATCCGTTCGGTGGCCTCGGCTGGATCGACCATCACCCGCGGCGTGCTGCCGATGAACCGCTGCACATCCCAGCGCGAATACAGGTCCAGGACAAAACCGGCGTCGCCAGGTTCCCACGGGCGCAGCCGCAGCCGGGCGGTCTCAAGGGTTTGCATCGTCCCATCCTGCCAGCAGGAGCAGCTGGCGCGTCCGGCTGCCGGGCCCGGCGGCACTGCTAGCGGCGGGGGCTGGGCGTGGGCGTGGCCGGCGGCGGTGGGGGAGGTGGGGGTGCCGGGAACGCCCCGGTGGGGAACAGCGGTGCCACCGCCAGCATGTAGTTGGCCCACTGCGGGCCCGCGATCATGTAACCGTCCAGCCTGGGGTAGAAGGTTCCGTTGATGGTGACGTTTTGGCCCGGCCGGCTCTGGCCTTCCAGCGCATCGCCGAAGAAGGACGCCGTGGCCAGGCCGGTGGTGTACCCCACCACCCAGGTGGAGCCGTTGTTGTTGGACGTCCCGGTTTTGGCAGCCACCGGGAAACGGGTGTGGACCTTGGGCTGGATCCACACCCCCGAGCCCATCTTCATCACATCCTGGAGGACGGCATTAACGCCGCGCGCCACGGCCGGCTTCACCGCGTCCCGGCACTCCGTGGGCTGCACGGGCAACTGGCCACCCGCCGCGTCCCGGACCTCCAGGAGGGCCACCGGGGTGCAGTACCGGCCGTCATTGGCGAACGTGGCGAAGGCGTTGGCCAGATGCAGCGGCGCGACCCCGATGGCACCCAGCAGGTTGCCCAGCTGGTGCATGTTGATCTGGGCGCCGTCCAGCCCGCTGTGCAGGCCCACCGTGTCCACCATTTTCTGGATGCCGCAGAAATCCAGTTGCGCAGCGGTGGCGAACGTGGCGGTGTTGATCGAGTTGTACAGGCCGTAATTGATGGGCATGGGCCGGTAGAAGCCGGGTTCGGAGTTCTGCAGATCGTCCGCGGCCCCAAATTCAGGGTTGTTCTGCGCCGTGCTGTAGGCCCCCAGCACCCGACCGCAGGTGGACCGCCAAGGGAAGCCAAGGGGGTAGACCCGCCGGGAGGCATCGACCACGGCGGTGCCGGACTTGCCCTCGTTGAGCCACTCGGCAAACGTGAACGGTTTCATGGTGGATCCCGGCTGGAACCCGCCGGCCCCGTTGAGGTCGTTCCCGTCCGGATCCCTGGCGTCGACGTTGAAGTTCAGCTGCGTGTCGAACCTGCCGGGCTCCGGCAGGAACACCGTGTTCTGGGCCATGGCCAGGATCTTTCCGGTCCCGGGCTGGATGGACACCAGCGCTGCGCCCCACCGGTCCGGATTTTCCCCTGCCGAGCTGTCCACCTGGACCTGCGCCGCCGCCTGCAGCCTGCTGTCCAGGGTGGTGACGATGGTCAGGCCGCCGCGGTACAGCGTCCGCTGGCGTTCAATCAGGCTGGCCCCGTACGCCGGATTGTTCAGGATGAGGTGCGAGATGTAGTCGCAGAAGTACGGCGCCTGGACTGCGTTGGCGCAGCCCTGCCGCTGGGGATTGAGGACCAGTTCAATGGGGGTGGCTACGGCGGTGTCGTGCTGTTCCTGCGTGATCTTGCCCAGCAGCAGCATCTCCGCCAGTACCTGGTTGCGCCGCACAATGGACTTCTCCGGGTTGACCGCAGGGTTGTAGTACGACGGGCTGTTGACCAGCCCGGCAAGCAGCGCCGCCTGGGGCAGGGTGAGGTCCTTGGCGGTGGTGCTGAAGAAATACCGCGACGCCGCCTCGATCCCGTAGGCATCGCTGTTGAAAAACACGATGTTGAGGTAGCCCTCCAGGATCTGGTCCTTGGAGAACTGCTTCTCCAGGGCGATGGCAAGCTTCATTTCGCGAAGTTTGTCGCCCATGTTTTTCTGGCCGCTGAGGATCACCTCGTCCGGGCGGTCCTGCGACAGCCTGGATTCGTTGATGACGTTCGTGACGTACTGCTGGGTGATGGTGGAGGCGCCCTGCTGGCCGCCCTTGGTCAGGTTGGACATCACTGCCCGGACCACGCTTTGGACGTCAACGCCGGCGTGTTGGTAGAACCTGCTGTCCTCGATGGACACGATGGCGTCCCGGACGAACGGGGACATCTGGTCCAGGGGGACGCGGACCCGGTTTTCGGCGAAGAAGACGGCGATCGGCTGGCCGTCTGAGGTGAGGACCTTGGTGGATTGCGACGGCGGTGCCACCGTCAGCTCCGCGGGCAGGCTGTCGAAGAAACCGATGGAGTTGCTGACGCCCATGCCCGCAGCCGCAACGGCCGGTACCACGAGGCTGGCGGCCAGCACCCCGCAAATGCAGCTGACGGTGAGGAATCCCACGAAGGCGGCCAGGATGGCGGCAACCCTGCGCGTCAACGTCCGCTTCTTTGTCATCGGCCAGCCCTCGAGCTTGATGGTGGGATCAGACTACGCCGCAGGGGGCAGCCGATCCAGCGTCCGGCCGGCGCAGGTGCTGATTCGGCAGACCTCTTGACTTGGCGATAGTTAACGATCTATCGTTAACTATCGCTGAAGAAATCAGCGTTAGTTATCTTGAAGGGACATGCCACCATGAACGGCAATTCTGAAAACACCTTTGCAGGCCCCGAGTTCGGTAGGGGCAAATTCGAGCGCGGCCGTGGCCGCCGGGGGCCGCATGGCCACCGCGGCGGCGGCTTCGGACCCGGCTTCGGCCCGGGTGCTGGCGGCGGCTTCGGGCCCGGGTTTGGTCCCGGCTTCGGCCCGGGCTTTGGCCGCGGACCCCGGCGGGCCAGCCGCGGCGACGTCCGGGCCGCTATTCTTTCGCTCCTGGCCGAGGCATCCTCCAACGGGTACGGCCTGATCAAGACCATCGCCGAAAAGACCGACGGTGCCTGGCGGCCCAGCCCCGGCTCCATCTACCCCACCCTGCAGCAACTGGTGGATGAAGGCCTGATCGCGGCCCTCAGCGAAGGCCGCGGAACCGAGTTCACCCTCACGGAGGCCGGCCGCGCCTACGTGGCCGAGCATGCGGAGGAGATGGAGAACGCCTGGAACTCCGGGGCGGAGAATCCGGACCGGGACTTCCACCAGAGCATCGGCAAGCTGATGGCCGTCGTCCACCAGTTCCGCAGCGGCGTCACGGCTGAACAGCGTGCAGCGGCCCAGGAAAAAATGGATGAGACCCGCCGCGCGCTTTACAAGATCCTGGCGGACTGAGTGCGGGTGCAGGTTGTCGGTCGCGTCGTTGCCGGAGCAGGCGTTGTTCCGCCAGCGCCGGCCGGTAAGCCTGGGCTTGTCCGCAGATCGGAGCCTTCAGGCCTAGGTCTGCCGGACAAGCTCCGGATTGCTGCCCTGAGCCGGGCTGCCCTGAGCCGGGGTGTCGTGCGCGGGCGTGCCGGCTGAAGCACTGGCTGATTCGGCTGCCGGAGTGCCGGACAGCATGGCCCGCAGCGGGCTGAAAGCGGCCCCCATCTCGCCGAAGGCGTAGGCGGTCTCTGCGTGCTCCGACAGGTCCACGCCCGCGGTTTCCGCCTCGTGGCTGACACGGAAGCCCACAGTCCTGTTGATGACGCGGCCGATCACCAGTGTGCCCAGGCCGGACAGCAGCAGCGTGATCACCACGGCCGCGGACTGCGCTATGAGCTGCTGGAAGCCGCCGCCGTAGAAAAGGCCGCCGCCCTGGCCGTCCACCGGAAGGGCGATGAATCCCAGTGAGAGCGTGCCCACCAGGCCGGCCCCCAGGTGGACGCCCACAACATCCAGCGAGTCGTCCAGGCCAAACCTGTACTTCAGGTCCACAAACACCGCGCACGCAGCCCCGGCCACCAGGCCCAGGCCGATGGCGGCCACCGGGCTGATGTTGGCGCAGGACGGGGTGATGGCCACAAGCCCGGCCACAACGCCGGAGGCCGCACCCAGCGACGTGGGGTGTCCGTGGCGGACCTTTTCCACCACCAGCCAGCTGAGCATGGCGGCCGCGGGGGTGACCAGGGTGTTGATCCAGATCAGTCCTGCCTGCTCCACCGTGGTGGCGGCGCCGCCGTTGAAGCCGAACCAGCCAAACCACAGGATGGCGGCACCCAGCATGATGAAGGGCACGTTGTGCGGCCGGTGGTTGGGATCCTTGGCGAAGCCGTGGCGCTGGCCAACAATGAGCGCCAGGACCAGGGCCGCGGTGCCGGAGCTGATCTCCACCACTGCGCCACCGGCAAAGTCGATGACCTGGCCGAACTCCGCCGTCACGGCGCCGTCGGGGCCCATCAGGCCGCCGCCCCAAATCATAAAGGCCAGTGGGCAGTAGACCAGGGTGATCCATACCGGGACAAACAGTGCCCAGGCGCTGAACTTGGCGCGGTCGGCGATGGCGCCGCTGATCAGTGCCACGGTGATGATGGCGAAGGTTGCGCTGTAACCGGCCTTCATCAGGTCCGGAGAGCCCATCAGGTTCTGCAGTCCGAAGCTGGTGAACGGATTGCCGAAGAGACCCAGGATGCCCTCGCCGGTGGTCATTGAATAGCCCCAGAGGATCCACACCACGCCAACAATGCCGGCCGAGATGAAACTCATCATGATCATGTTCAGGGCAGCCTTGGCGCGGGTCATGCCGCCGTAGAAGAGGCCAAGACCGGGAGTCATCAGCAAAACCATCGCGGCCGAAATCATCAGCCAGACGTGTTGGGCAGTGATCTCCACCGGCAGGTCCCTTCGAACGATTGAGGCGGGGCGCTGCGTGGCCCCGTGCATTTCCCCCGTCGTCCATTTTTGGCGCTGCGTGTTTCGAACAGTGCCCCGCAAAGTTGCGCCTGTGTTACACAAAGCGCCCCGTTGTGAAGTTCGCATGTCGGGAATGTTTCGTGCGCGTTAACGCGCCCCGACCAAGCGGTCCCCGAATCCTGGCCGGGGCGGGCGAAGGCCCCGGGATCAGGGGTGGGCCTGGCCGCAGCAGGTGAGGCGCCGGCGTCGGCCGCCAGAATGCCCAACGTTTCCCCGGCATGAACGGCGCCTCACGTCCTACGCCTGGTCGTGGAGGGTGATCCGGTAGCCGTCGGGGTCGGCGAAAGTGAACGTGCGCCCGAAGGGGCCGTCAATGGGCGCCGAGGTGATGGGATGGCCGTCGGCGGCGAGGGCGTCATGGATGGCCTGGACGTCCGTGGCGTGCAGCCAGATTGCCGCGCCGATGCCGGGGTGGGGGACGGACGCCAGGTCGGTGCCGGGAACGAGGTCCCGGAGTGCGAAAGCGATTGGGGCCGTTTGGAAAACGACGGCGTGGGGAGGGCCCGCCGGTGACCGGACGAGGCCCAGGTACTTCTCATAGAACGCCTGGGACGCGTCAAGATTGCGGGCTTGGAGGGAGATGAAATCTGGGCCGGTGACGGGCATGGATTGCTGCTTTCTCGTGTGTCAGTTATCTGACATCGATTAACATATGTCAGAATACTGACATGAGTCAAGATGGGATCGAGCTGGAAACATCGTTGGGATTCCTGCTGAAGGAGGCGTCCAGTGCCCTTCGTTTTGCCATGGAGGCGGAGCTGCGCCCGCTCGGCATGACGGTGACGCACTATTCGTGCCTGGAACTGCTGGCGCAGCGGCCCGGCCTGTCCAACTCGGAACTGGCCCGCGGGGCGTTTGTGACGCGGCAGTCGATGAACGTGCTGCTGCAGGCCCTGGAGCGGGACGGTCAGGTGGCCCGGCCGGCGGCGGCCCGGGTGGGGAAGGTCCTGCCCACCCAGCTCACTCCGCTTGGCAGGAAGCGCCGTGAGCAGGCTAGCCAGGCTGTCAGGGCGGTCGAGGTCAGGATGCTGGCCGGCGTAACGCCGGAAGACCAGGCGGGTGCTGCCAGGATCCTGCGGAGCATGATCCGGTCGCTGGTCGGCGATGGTGCCGATGGCAACGACGGCGCTGAGGCTGGAGACAGCGGGCTGGGGCAGTAACAGAGGCGGGGAACGCCCGACGGCGGCCGCGCACCAGGGTGCGCAGCCGCCGTCGTGAATCCAAAAGTGGAGTCAGAACGTCCGGGCGTTGGCGAGGACGGGGAGCTTTTCCCGCACGCCGGCCACGGTTGCGGGATCGATGTCCACCACGGCGAGGCCCGGCTCCCCGCCGAGTGTTGCGAGTGCGGAGCCCAGGGGGCTGATGACGGCACTGTGGCCGATGCCCGTGGGCGCGGAACCGGCGGGACCGGCGCCGGTGGTCTCGGGATCGCCCTGGCCGCACGCCACCACAAACGTGGTGCTGTCCAGCGCACGGGCCCGCACCAGCAGGTCCCACTGTTCGGCCTTGCCCTCGCCGGCTCCCCAGGACGCGCACACGATGTTGACCTGCGCGCCTGCCTTGGCGTTGGCTGTGAACAGGGCGGGGAAGCGGACGTCGTAGCAGGTGGCCAGGCCGAACGTGGTGCCGTTGAGCTCGAAGGTCACAGGGGTTTCGCCGGCGTCCACCGTGTTGGATTCCGCAAACCCGAAGGCGTCGAAAAGGTGCACCTTGTCGTAGGCGGCGGCCAGGCCCGGCCCGGCCACCAGGAGCGTGTTGCGGACCTTGCCGTCCTTTCCGGGGGTGAACATTCCGGCGACAATGGCGATGTCCAGTTCCTGCGCCAGGTTCCGCACGCTTTGTGCCCAGGGTCCGTCCACGGGTTCGGCGATGTCTGTCAGGGAGTGCCCGAAAGCCCGCATGGCTGCTTCCGGGAAAACCACCAGTTCCGCGCCGGCCGCCTTGGCTTGGGTGGCGTAGTCCCGGATCAGGTCGAGGTTGGCGGCGGTGCTCTTACCGGTGATGATCTGTGCGACTGCAAGGCGCATGGATGGCTCCAATCTGTTGTATACATAATGTATGGGAAAAGTGTCGGGTTTGGCCGCGTCGGGGCGGGAAAAGGCCTACGCGCATCTGCGCGAATACGTGCTGACCGACCCCGAGCTCCAGGGCCGCTTCCTCAATGAGCAGGAGCTCGCTGCCGAGATCGGCGTCTCCCGCACCCCCGTCCGCGAAGCGCTGCTGCTCCTGGTCTCCGACGGCCTGGTGGAACTCATCCCGCAGCGGGGCGCCTATGTTCCGCCCGTCACCGGCCGGGAGATTTCCGAGCTGATGGAACTGCGCGGCGTCCTGGAGAGCCACGCGGCCCGCCTGGTGATCGCCGAGCAGTGCGTTCCGCAGCAGCTGATGCAGGAAACCCTTGACCTGCAGGCCCGGGTCCCCGAAAACGGCCAGGCGGCCGACGCCCGCGAATTCATCCGGCTGGACACGCTCTTCCATCAGCAGCTGATCGACGCCGCGGGCAACGAACTCATTTCCCGGACCTACAGCAAACTCCATGTGCGCCAGATCCTGGTGGGCGTGGCCGCCTTGTTCCGCACGGGCGGCCGCCGCCAGGCGGTGTGCGCCGAACACCAGGACATCCTTGATGCCCTGGTGGCCGGCGACGCCGGGCTGGCGCAGGAGTCGATCGACCATCACCTTGCGGTGACGCGGGACCTCCTGCTCCGCTCCTGACGGTTGGATCGGACTCAGCGGGATTCGCCGACGCCGGCCGCCCGGTCCGCGGTTCCGGTGCCTTCGAGCAGCAACCGGTAGTCCTCATCCTCCACGGTGTTTGAGTCCCGGCCCAGCGCCAGTCCCACCACGGTGACGGCGCCCGCGACGGCGACATAGATTGCGACGGGGATCCAGCTGCCGAACTGGGACAGCAGCAGCGTGAACATCAGCGGGGCGATGGCGCCGCCGATCACACCGGCGAACGTGTACGCCAGCGAGCTGCCGGTGGACCGGAGGCGGGGCGAGAACTGCTCCACGATGAACGCCGCCTGCGGGCCGTACATAAAGGAGTGGGCCATCAAGCCCAGGACGATGCCGACAATAAGCATCGGCTGGTTGTCGCCGCCCAGGATGCCGAAGAAGACAAACGTCCACACCGCTCCGAGGATCGCGGCCACACCGTAGACGGCGCGGCGGTTGAACCTGTCAGACACGGCGCCCGCCAAGGGAATCATGAACAGCTGGAAGGCCGAACCGATAAGGACGGCGGTGAGTACCTGGTTGCGCTCGTAGCCGAGCGTTTGGATGCCGTAGGTCAGGGTGAACACGGTGAAGAGTGCGTAGAGGACGTCCGGACCCACGCGGCTCAGGATGGCGGCGATCAGCGGGCGGAGTTCCTTGCTGAACACTTCGCGGACCGGGGCGCTGGGCTGTTCGCCGTGCGCCTCGATGGCTTTGAAAATGGGAGTGTCTTCCAGCTTGAGCCGGATCCAGAGGCCGAAGCCCACCAGGACGGCGGAGACCAGGAAGGCGATGCGCCAGCCGAAGCTGATGAACTGCTCCTCGGTGAGGGCCAGGGTCAGGATGGCCAGGGCGCCGTTGGCCAGCAGGTTGCCGGCGGGCGGGCCCACCTGTGCTGCCGAGGCCCAAAAGCCGCGGCGGTGCGGGTCGCCGTATTCGCTGGAGAGCAGGACGGCGCCGCCCCATTCGCCGCCCACACCCACACCCTGGGCGAAGCGCAGCAGGACCAGGATGATGGGCGCCGTGATGCCGATGCTGTCATAACCGGGCAGGACGCCGATCAGGACGGTGGCCACCCCGATGATCATCAGCGTGGTGACCAGGACCTTCTTGCGCCCGATCCGGTCCCCGAGCCGGCCAAAGATGATGCCGCCCACGGGCCGGGAAACATAGCCCACCGCATAGGTGGAGAAAGCCAGGATGGTTCCGGTAAGGGGGTCCGAGGAGGGGAAGAAAACGAGGGGGAAAACAACTGCTGCAGCTGCCGAGTAAACGGCGAAGTCGTACCATTCGAGCGCGGTGCCGGTCAGGCTGGCGGCGAAGGCCTTGTACAGGCCTTTGGGGTGGACGGGCTTGGGGTGCGGCATGGTGCCCGGAGCGGGGTAGTTGGTCAAGGAGTGCCTCCACAGTGATTTTTGGAAGTGACGCCTGTCACGCTGGCGTTAAATGTATACATTACGCATACTGGATGTACATTGGCGACTGTTTACGGTTTCCGATGTGTTAATTTTCCGCCCGCAGCACCGAAAAGGACTGATCAACCATGACGCTTCTCAGCTTCGAACTTCCCGATGGCAGCACCACGGACGTCCAGGTCACGAACCTCCTAAACGCGGGCTACGCGGGCAGGGAGCAGGACGAGGTCCAGGCGCACATCGCCGAACTGGCGGAACTTGGGGTCCCGGGTCCCAGCACCACGCCGGCGCTCTACCCGGTTTCGCCGTACCTGGCACAGCAGGTTGCCGAAGTCCAGGTCCAGCACGCCAGGACCTCGGGCGAAGCGGAATGGGCGCTGGTCATTACGGCGGACGGCGTGCTGCTGACAGTGGCGTGCGACCACACCGACAGGGCGCTGGAAGTCCACGGCGTTGCCTGGAGCAAAAACGCCAGCCCTGATGTCCTGGGCCGGAAGGCGTGGTGGCTGGACGACGTCCGGCCGCACCTGGACCAGATCACGCTCAAGGGCTGGGTGGGGGCAGGGGATACCCCGGACACGCTGATCCAGGACAGTTCACTGGCGGCGCTCCTGACACCTGACTACTGGCTCGAAGTCCTTGCGGAGCGTGGCCTGAACAAGCCGGGCACCGTGCTGATCTCAGGCACGGTGGCCATGACCGCGGGGGTGGACCAGTTTGCCCGCAGCTGGAAGGTGGAGCTGGCGGACCCGGTCACCGGGCTGGCAGTCGACGCCCAGTACGTGGTGGCGGAAATGGCGGAACCGATCGGCTGACCCGGCCCGGGGTTCCGGTGGGATGCGGCGAAGGCTACTGCTTGTAGCCCTCAACTTCGCTCACGGGCCGGGTCTCGGCGTCGTTCGGGTTCTCGCCCGACTCCGCCTTGGCCCGGCGCTGCCGCAGCAGGTCCCAGCACTGGTCCAGGCTTTCGGCAACCTGGCGGAGCCGCGCCTTGTCCGGGGTGTGGCCGGTGCCGGTGTCGTCCCGGAGGGCATGCTCCTCCTCCACCAGCGCCTGGATTTTCGCCAAAAGATCCTGGTCGTTCACGGTTTCCCCTATCGTTTGGCCGGTCCTGCCCAGCGTACGGAGTCCGGGCGCCACCCGCCAGCCCCTGTACCATCAACAGCATGCCCACTGTGCTTGATATGGCAGGTCCAATCCTGGAAATGCTGACCTGGTTGTGCCTGCCCGTGGGGCTGGGCCTGCTCTTCTATACCGGGATCCTGCGCCGCTTTGTGCATCCCTGGGTGGTGGCCGAGGCTGTGGTGTATTCGGACAGCACCGGCGTGGGTTTCCGCTGGTTCGACCGGAAGTACCAGGTCCACCATGCGCCCATGTCCCCGCATGACATCAAGGACCTGGCCATCGGCGACACCCTGCCCATCTACTACCACCCCAAACGGCCCACGCAGTGGCAGGTCACCGTGCCGGAGGAACCGGCGCGGACCGCCCTGGTCCTGGGGCGCTGCCTGACCGCCATCGGTGCGGTGGCCCTGCTGGCGGGCTTTGTCCTGCCCATGTTTTAGCAGTAACCAGCCAGCAGTCCAGAACCAGGAGTACGACGGCGGCCCGGCAGTTATCTCCGCAGGCTAACCGGCCAGCACCACGCCGACGCCCAGGCCGCCCAGCGCCACGCCGGCAGCTGCCGTCCACAGCACCGCTGCGGCGTCAGCGTCCACCCGCTCCCGGACCAGGCCGCGGGAAAAGGCGCCGTACCGGCGCCGCTGGGTGAGATAAATGGCCGCCGCCGCGGCGGCGGACACGGCAAACATCAGCAGGATGGGCAACCCGTGCTGCGGCAGCCAGCGCAGGAAAATGGCGCTGACGCTCACCAGGGCAAGCACGGTCCGGCCCCAGGCAAGGGTGGTCCGCTCAGGTTGCAGGCCGGGGTCGCCGTGGCCTGAACTGTTAGGGCCTGACCCGTTATGGCTTGAACCATTGTGGCCTGAAGTGCTGTGGCCTGACCCGTTATGGCCGGGTGCTGTGCCTCCCAACGATGACATGGCGTCAGCGCCAGAGGACAAAGGCCAGGACAACGGCGGCTGCCAGGGCGCCTGCCCCCGCCAGCAGCGGCACCACCAGGGGCAAAGGCAGGGGTGCTTTGTTCCGCATGCTCCGCTCCACCCGGAGCCACCGCACTGCTGACCCGGCGCTGAGCAGGATTCCCATCAGCAGCAGGATCATGGCCAGGCCTTTGCGGACCGGAACCACAAAAAGATCCTCGGTGAAGGCCTCGATTGCGATGCCGCCGGCCAGGAGCGCCAGGGAGGTCCGGATCCAGGCCAGGAACGTCCGTTCGTTGGCCAGGGTGAACCGGGGGTCCGGCTCCTCGCCGCCGGGAAGCAGCCGTTCCGCCATCCTGCCGCGCGGTGGATGTGCTGTCGGCGCGGGTTGTGCCCCCGGCCGCCCGCCGGGATCCGGCGCCGCGGACGTGTCCCTGTTGTCCATCACGCTGCCAGCACCGCCTTGCCGGCCAGGTGGGCACCGATGGGAAGGGCGGCAGTGGCCGCAGGCGAGGGCGCGTTCAGCACGTGGATCATCCGCTCCGTTTCAGCAAGAAGGAAATCATGGATCAGGGTGCCGTCCCGGCGGACAGCCTGTGCCCTGATGCCGGCCTCAAACGGCAGCAGGTCGGCTGCGCGCAACCCGGGAGCGTACTTCCGGCATTCCTGGAGGTAACTGGCTTTGAACAAGGAGTTGCGGACCTCACGGACGGCGGTCCCCGCGTGGTTCCGGGCCACCTTCCAGAACCCCGGGAACCGCGCGTAGCGGGCAACGTCCCGGACGTTCACCGAGAACTTGGGGTAGCCCTCCCGCGCCATGCCCAGCACCGCGTTGGGCCCCACCGTTATGGTGCCGGCCACCGTGGGCGTCAGGTGGACCCCCAGGAACGGCAGGGCAGGGTCCGGCACCGGATAGATCAGGTGCCGGACATACCCGGACATGGCAGCCGGAAGCGCAAAGTACTCGCCCCGGAACGGGATGATCTGGACATCGATGTCCATCCCCGCCAGCTCCGCCATCCGGTCGGACTGCAGCCCGGCGCAGGCCACCAGCCGGCGGCAGGTGTAGTCCGCCGTCGCCGTGCCTACATGCACCAGATCCGGATCTTCCCGGATGGAGGTCACTGGTGCGCCGGTGACCACCTGCCCGCCGGCCGCTACCACCAGCTCCGCGAGTTTTTGGGCTACGGCGCGGTAGTCCACAATTCCGGTGTCCGGGAGGAACAGCGCCCCCAGCCCGGTGATGTTCGGCTCCCGGCGGGCCAGTTCCGAGGCGTCGATGCGCTCGCAGGGCAGGCCGTGGATGGCGGCGCGGTCCTCCAGCTGGCCCAGTCGGGCCAGTTCCAGTTCCGAGGTTGCCACCAGCAGTTTGCCCGGTTCCGCGTAGTCGATGCCGTGCTCCCGGCAGAACTCCTTGGTCTGCTGCGCGCCGGCCATGCTGAACCGGGCCTTGAGGCTGTCCGGGGCGTAATAGATGCCGGAATGGATCACCCCGCTGTTGTGGCCGGTCTGGTGGGAGGCCAGTTCCGGTGCCGCTTCGAGCAGCACCAGCGAGGCATCCGGCTGCAGGCGAAGGAGCTGGTACGCGGTGGCCAGGCCCACGATGCCGCCGCCAATGATGCAGTAGTCCGTCCGGGTCACTGGGCCGCCTCTCCGTTTCAGGTTTGAGCCTAGCGCTCCTGTGGTTGACTCAGGCCCCGCTGCGCGGGGCAAACATGATTACCGCGACACCCACTAGGCAAATAATGGACCCGATGATGTCCCACCGGTCCGGACGGAAGCCGTCAAAGGCCATGCCCCAGGCCAGCGACCCGGCCACAAATACCCCGCCGTAAGCTGCAAGGATCCGGCCGAAGTTGGCATCCGGCTGAAGGGTGGCCACAAAGCCGTAAATGCCCAGCGCGATAACGCCCAGCCCGGCCCACCACCAGTCCCTGCCTTCGCGCACCGCCTGCCACACCAGCCAGGCCCCGCCGATTTCCGCGACCGCAGCCAGCAGGAACAGCAACGCCGTTTTTGCCATGGCAGCGGCGTCATTTGTTGTGTCCACCCGGCCATCATGCCAGCTCCGTCCTGGCGGGACGGGGGTGCCCGAACCAGCGGCGCCGGGAATGCGGGGAGGGTGTTCCCGGTTGCTGCAGATATGCAACGAATCGGATTCCTTTCCTTCGGCCATTGGGGCCCCGGCCAGGGCAGCCAGACCCGGAGTGCCGGCGACATGCTGCTGCAGGGCATCGACCTGGCCGTGGCCGCGGAGGAACTGGGCGTGGACGGCGCCTTCTTCCGGGTCCACCACTTCGCCCGGCAGCAGTCCTCGCCGTTTCCCCTGCTGGCCGCCATCGCCGCCCGCACCAGCCGGATCGCCATCGGCACCGGCGTGATTGACATGCGCTACGAGAATCCGCTGTACATGGCGGAGGAAGCTGCCGCCACGGACCTCATCAGCAGGAACCGGCTGCAGCTGGGCATCAGCCGTGGTTCACCTGAGCCGGCCCTCAACGGCGCTGCGGCCTTTGGCTACCGCCCGCAGGCGGGGGAGACCGATGAAGACATGGCCCACCAGCACACCGACCTCTTCCGATCGGCCATCAGCGGGGCAGGCGTGGCCAACGCCGATCCCAGATTTGCCGCCACCACCGGGCTGCTCCCCGTCCAACCGCAGTCGCCCGGACTCGGCGAGCGGATCTGGTGGGGCGCAGGCTCCCGCAAGTCAGCCGTGCGCGCTGCCGAGCAGGGCATGAACCTGATGAGCTCCACCCTGCTCACCGAGGACACCGGCGTGCCCTTCCACGAGTTGCAGGCTGAACAGATCCGGTTGTTCCGGGACGCCTGGGCCGCCGCCGGGCATTCCTTCACGCCCCAGGTGTCGGTGAGCCGCAGCATCCTGCCCATTGTGGACGCCGAAGACGCCCGCTACTTTGCCGGCAGCGCGCTGCGTGAAGGCCGGGACCAGGTGGGCGTCATTGACGGGCTGACGGCGCGGTTCGGTAAAAGCTATGTGGGTGAACCGGACGCCTTGGCACGCGAACTCGCCGCCGACTCCGCCGTCCAGGCCGCTGACCTGCTCCTGTTGACGGTCCCCAACCAGCTGGGTGTGGACTTCAACGCAAAACTTCTGGGAAACATCGCCCGGCATATCGCCCCGTCCCTGGGATGGCAGCCCGGGCGCGCCTGAGATGCTGTCCCGGCGCCCGCCGATGCAAGTCGATCCATAACCAGTTTGTAACAGCAGTTACACTTTCCTATGTGACTAATGATCCTGACTGGCTGCTGTTGATGGTGCAGATTCCGGCGCAGCCGTCCAAGCACCGGGTGTCTGTGTGGCGGCAGCTGCGCAAAACGGGAGCGGTGCCTGTATCGCCCGGACTGTGGACGTTGCCTGCGGTCCCGGTGTTTGAAGCCGGTATCGAGCGGGCCAGGGACCTCTGCGGCCAGGGCAACGGCACGTTCGCCGTCGTGACGGTCTCGCCCAGGGATCTTTCGTCGGCTGACCTGTTCAGAACCCTGTTCCGCGCCGCCCGCGCCGAGGAGTGGGCTGAATTCATCGGCGACTGCTTTAAGTTCGGGCAGGAGATCGCCAAAGAGATCGAGAAGGAAAAATTCACCTTCGCCGAGCTCGAAGAGGAAGAGCAAAGCCTGGACCGTTTGCGCCGCTGGTACCGCGAACTCAAGAAGCGGGACGTGTTGGAGCTCTCCGAAGCCCAGGACGCCGAGCAAAAGTTGCGGGCATGCAGCAACCTCCTCGACGGCTTCGCTGACCGGGTCTATAAAACGGTCCACGCCACCGCTGAGGACCAGGACGTGGCCGGGACCTCAGAAAAAGAGGCAGCGGGATGAGCCGGCGGCGAAACGCGGCGGCGGACACCCAGCCCGGCGCCGGGCAGGAACACCCGTCGTTGCGGGTCCTCGCGCCCCTTTATGGAGCCGGGTTCACCACCGCGTTCGGGGCCCACAGCATAGCCGCGGGATTGGGCGTGGAGGGGGGAAACATCGGCCTGAGCCTGCTGACCTTCGGTATTCTTCTGGCCCTCTATGACGTCGCAGAGGTCTTTTTGAAACCAGTCTTCGGCTCGCTGAGCGACAGGATCGGCGTCAAACCGGTGATCGTGGGCGGCCTCATCGCCTTCAGCGCCGCGTCACTCATCGGCGCTTTTGCCACCGGTCCCGCACTGCTGGCCCTCGCCCGCCTTGGCCAGGGCGCGGCAGCGTCCGCATTCTCGCCCGCGTCCTCCGCCGCCGTCGCCAGGCTTGCAGGTCCCGCTGCGGCCGGACGCTACTTTGGCCGCTACGGTTCCTGGAAGGGAATGGGATACGTCCTTGGCCCGCTCCTTGGCGCAGGGCTGATCTGGGCCGGCGGCTTCCCCGCACTGTTCATCACACTCGCCGTGTGCTCGGCAGCGACAGCCATCTGGACCCTTGCCGCCCTGCCCGGACTTCCGCCGCTGCCGCGTCCGCGCTACACCCTGGCTGATCTCCTTCGCCAGAGCACGGACCGCGGATTCCTGGTACCCACAATGGTCCTGGCGGGAGCCACGGGCGCTTTGGGGGTCGCCGTCGGCTTCCTGCCCCTGCTTGGCAACTCCATGGACCTGCCCGTCCCCGTCAGCATGGGTGCCGTTGCCGTCCTGGCGCTCTCATCGACGCTCACCCAACCCGTCATCGGCCGTTTCCGTGATGAAGGGCGGATTGTTCCCCGGACCGGCATGGCGGCTGCGCTGGCTTTGATCGCCATGGGAATCATCATCCTCGCCCTTGCACCACAGCCTTTCACGCTGTACCCCGCCGCAGCGCTCATCGGACTGGGCATCGGCGTCGCCACGCCCCTGGGCTTCGCCCATCTTGCAGCGAACACTCCGCACGAACGGATGGGCCGGACCATGGGCACGGCCGAACTGGGCCGGGAACTGGGCGACGCAGCAGGCCCGCTGATCGTCGGCGGCATCGCGACCATCGCCGGTATCGCGGCCGGACTCGGCTTCCTGGCGGCACTGCTTGCCGCGGCCGCTGCCACCTGCTTCGTTGCGTTGCGCCTCACCGGTACAGCCAGGATGGCGGCCGAAACGACTAAAGCTGACTCCTCTTCAGTTACCCTCCGGAATTCGCGGAAACGCACCTGAACTGCAGTGACGCAGGCCCCGGACGGATCAGCAAAAAGTAAAACCCGGCAGGACCGGCCGTTCCTGCCGCCAGAAACTCCCCCCGCGGAACCATTGGGCTGCCCCAGCCGTTACTCTTAAAGTGCGGCTTGGGGGCTTAGCGCCCCAACAGCGTGACTGCGGAACGGTCATATGACGGAATGAGAGAAATATGGCTCGCGCCGCTCTAGGATTTAACGCATGATCCGGCTACGACAACTCGCGCAGGCGGCCTCGGTGATCACCACACCGCTGGCCCCCGAGGACATCCTTGCCCTCTTCAACCCTGTCTTCTCTGCCCGGCAACTCCGTGGCGTTGTGACAAGGGTGGTCCAGGAGACCGCCCAGTCCGCCACCATCTTCTTCCGCCCCGGCCGCGGCTGGCAGTCGCACCTGGCAGGCCAGTGGGCCCGCATCGGAGTGGAACTCGACGGCGTCCGCCACTGGCGCTCCTATTCCCTCAGCGCCGCAGCCGGCAAAGATCCTGCCATCACCGTCACGGACGTCGGAGCAGTATCGGGCACCCTGGTGCGCACCACCCGGCCCGGCGACGTCCTCTTCCTGGCGCCGCCGCAGGGCGACTTCGTCCTCCCCGAGCACCCGCGTCCCCTCCTGATGGTCACCGCGGGAAGCGGCATCACTCCGGTGATGTCCATGATCCGGACCCTTGTGCCGCGGCGTCCGGATGCCGACGTTGTGCTGGTTCATTCAGCGCGTACGCCGGGAGACAGCCTGTTCCGCGAGGAACTCGCCGAACTTGCGGACCAGTTCCCCAACTTCCGGCTGGCGCACTGGTTCACCGGCGAGCAGGGCCGCATGGACCTGACCAGCACCTCCCAGCTGGACGAGATCTGCCCGGACTGGAAGGAACGCGCAGCGTATGCCTGCGGCCCGGACAGCTTCCTGGACGACGCCGAGGACCTCTGGAAGCGCGCGCTGCTGACCACCGCGGCGCCCGGCACGGACGTGGCAGTGGCCGGCAGCGCCGGCAACCTCATGATCGAACGCTTCAACACCACCTTCGCCGGCGGCGTGGGATTCGACGGCGGCCTGGTCACCTTCGAAGCCTCGGACCGGGAAGTGGAAGCTGACGGCGATACCCCCATCCTGGACATCGGCGAGGACGCAGGGGTGCTGATGCCCAGCGGCTGCCGGATGGGCATCTGCCACAGCTGCCTGACCCCCCTCCTGGCCGGACAGGTCCGGGACCTCCGCACCGGCGAGGTCCATGGCGAGCCCGGCCAACTTATCCAAACGTGTGTCTCGGCAGCCGCCGGACCCGTCAACCTCGAACTCTGAGGAGCATCAAGGTATGTCTGTAATTTCACCCACCAAAGCCACTCCCACCGAGAGCCCGCGAACGCGCCCCGGGAAGTTGGCGGAATCCGGCAGCCCCACCGTCCGGCCACCCGCCGCTGCCCACCTCAGCGACGAGCAGGTGGCCGAGCTGGGCCGCGAGCTGGACGCCATCCGCGACGAGATCCTGGGCAAGCGGGGCGCCGCC
This sequence comes from Arthrobacter sp. ZBG10, assembly GCF_001238605.1. Lineage (NCBI taxonomy): Bacteria > Bacillati > Actinomycetota > Actinomycetes > Micrococcales > Micrococcaceae > Arthrobacter > Arthrobacter sp. ZBG10. The sequence goes on from NZ_LFQH01000033.1 coordinate 25,210, forward strand.
GACGCCGCCTACATCCGCCGCATGATCAAAATCCAGCGTGGCCTGGAGATTTCCGGCCGCGCCGCGCTCCTGGTCAGCAAAAACAAGGCAGCGTGGGTCACCGGAACCACGCTGCTGAGCCTGGCCAAGATCCTGGAAAACATGGAACTGGGCCACAACATCCTGCACGGCCAGTGGGACTGGATGCGGGACCCGGACATCCACTCCACCACCTGGGAGTGGGACTTCGTTACCCCCTCACGCTCGTGGCAGCACACCCACAACGACCTCCACCACCGCTGGACCAACGTGGTGGGCAAGGACAACGACGTCGGATACAACCTCCTGCGTATGGATGAGAACCAGCCGTGGAAGCCGATCAACCTGGCCAACCCGTTGTTCAACGCCATCCTGGCCCCCATCTTCGAATGGGGCATCGCCGTCTATGACCTTGAGCTGACCGAGTACAAGGCGGGGCTCAAGTCCAAGGAAGCGCTGAACAAGGACCTCAAGGCCCTGGGCAAAAAGGTCATCACGCAGTTCACCAAGGACTACGCCGCCACCCCGGCAGTGGCCATGCTCACCGGCTCCGCCAAGCAGGCACTGTTGGGCACCATCACTGCCAATGCGGTCCGCAACGTCTGGGCGCATGCGGTCATCTTCTGCGGCCACTTCCCCGAAGGCACCGACACCTTCACCGAGGAAATGGTGGAAGGCGAAACCCGGGGTGACTGGTACGTCCGCCAGATGATCGGCTCCGCCAACATCTCAGGTTCAAAGTTCATGCACCTGATGACCGGCAACCTGTCCCACCAGATCGAGCACCACCTCTTCCCGGACCTGCCCTCCAACAGGTACGCCGAAGTGGCTCCCCGGGTCCGCGAGATCTGCCAGCGCTACGGCCTGAAGTACACCACCGGCCCGCTGCTGAAGCAGGTTGGCTCCTCCTGGGCCAAGGTCTTCAAGCTGGCCCTTCCGGGCAAGCCGGCCACTGCCCAGGCGTAACCCCTTTTCGAAAGCACCCCCGGCGGATCACGCCGGGGGTGCTTTTGTTTCTGCCGGTTCAGTGAAACCGGCCGCGCAACCGTCCTAGAGTGGAAACTGCGGGTACCGGAGGACCGGTGACCGCCGTCCCTCCCGAAAGGACTGCCCATGGCACTTATCAAAGTTGGCACCGAGAACAGCACCGACATCGAGTTGTACTACGAGGACCACGGCGCGGGACAGCCCGTGGTCCTGATCCACGGCTACCCGCTGGACGGCTCCTCGTGGGAGAAGCAGACGGCTGCCCTGCTGGCCGCAGGCTACCGCGTCATCACCTACGACCGCCGCGGCTTCGGCAAGTCCAGCAAACCCACCGAAGGCTACGACTATGACACCTTCGCCGCGGACCTCAACACCCTCCTGACCAGCCTGGACCTCAGTGATGTTGTCCTGGTGGGCTTCTCCATGGGCACCGGGGAGGTGGGCCGCTACCTGGGCACCTACGGCTCGGCCCGCGTGGCCAAGGCGGCGTTCCTGGGTTCCCTGGAACCGTACCTGCTGCAAACCGATGACAACCCCGGCGGTGTTCCGCAGGAAGTCTTCGATGGTCTCAAGGAAGCCGTCACCGTAGACAGGTACGCCTTCTTCACGGAATTCTTCAAGAACTTCTACAACGCCGACACGTTCCTGGGCACGCCCCGGCTCAGCCAGGAAGTCATCGACGCCGGCTGGAACCTTGCTGCCGGCGCCAGCGCCACCGCGTCCGTGGCGGCCCAGCCCACGTGGCTGACCGACTTCCGGGCCGACATTCCCAAAATCGACGTCCCGGCCCTGATTGTGCACGGCACCGCAGACAACATCCTGCCCATCGACTCCACCGGACGCCTGTTCGCGAAGGCCCTGCCCAGCGCCGACTACGTGGAAATCGAAGGTGCCCCGCACGGCCTGCTGTGGACGCACGCGGCAGAGGTGAACGAGGCCCTGCTCGGGTTCCTGGCCAAGTAGGCCCTTAACGCACTGAAACGGGTGGCAGCGGAAGTCCGCTGCCACCCGTTCCATGTGGTGGCCAGTTACATCCGGCCGCCACCCATCCCGCCCATGCCGCCCGGGCCCTGCGCCGCCGTGTATTCGCCGGCGGTCACGGTGCCGGCGCTGGAGGCGCCGTCCAGGGTCCCTTCGCCGAGGCCCGCGCTGACGGTGGCAGTTCCGCCGGTGTACACGGTGTACTCCGCCCCCGCCGTGATGGCCGCCGACGAGAACACCAGCGACTGCGTTGCCTTGGTGGTGACGAAGGCCGCCACCACGGTGCCGGAGGAGTCGGCGAGCTGGATCACGGTGCCCGCTGACACCGTGGAATCCAGGGCAACCTGGACTCCCGACTGGGTGGAGGTGTTGCCCGGGGTTACCACCATCCCGGCGCTGCCGGCGGCGGCAACGGTACCCCCGGTCACGGCCAGTTCGCCGTTGACGTCCAGCGCGCCGTTGCCGCTGTTTGTGGGGCCGTTGACGATCACGGTGCCGCCGGAGATGGACGCGTTGCCGTTGGAATCCAGGCCGTCACCCTGGGCGTTGATTGTCAGCAGGCCGCCGGTCACCTCCACGGTGTAGTCGCCCACCGTCTCGCCGCCGCCCATTCCGCCGCCCATGCCGCCTTGCGCCGTGCCCGTGGTGGAGCTGCCGCCCGAGGCGTTCACGCCGTCGTCGTTCGAGGTGACGGTGGCCGTGCCGCCCGCTATCACGATGTGCTGTGCCTCGAGGCCTTCCTCCGACTCCGTCACGGTGGTGGTACCGGCCGCGATGGTGAGGGTGTTGAAGGCCTTGACGCCGTCGTCGGCCGCTGAAACGGTCAGGGTGCCGCCGTTGATGAGGACCCAGCCGCGGCCTTCGTCTGTGTCGTTGTCGCTTTTGAAGCCGTCGTCGCCCGCGGTGACCTGGTAGGCGCCGTCGAGGAGGACGGCGTAGTCCTTGCCCACAATCCCGTCATCCGCTGCCTTAATCGTGACGTTGCCGGCCGCCAGGACCAGGCCGTCCTTGCTGGCGATCCCGTCGTTGTAGTTACCGTCCACCGTCAGCGCTCCGGTGCCGGCGATGGTTAGATCGGCCATGGAGTACAGCGCCGCGTTGGGGGCGTCCGTGCCCTGGTCCGTGTAGCTGGTGGCGTCGCTGAGCGCGTTGTTGGTGCCGTCCTCGAGGAACACGATGGCCTCGTCGGCGCTCTGGACCACAAACGGGGAACCGGTGGAGCTGGTGATGTCCGCGCCGGCCAGGATGATCCGGACGGTGTCCTCCTCGCCGGCAGCGACCACCACCTGGCCGTCGGAAAGGGAACCGCTGAGGCGGTAGGTGCCGGCGGCGGTGATGGTCACCGTATCGCCATCCACTGTGACCGCGTCCGACGTTGTGCCGCCGGCCACGGCACTGGCACCGTCCGCCAGCGTGACGGCTACTTCGCTGGCTGCGTCCCAGGTGAGGTCGTCGGCGTCGTAGTGGGTGTCCTCAGCCAGGGTGTCCAGCGAAACGGCCTGCGCCGTCCCTGTAGTGGCCGTGGAACTGCTGCCGGTGGTGGCGCCGCTGACGGACGACACCCCGGTGGGGGTGGTCGCGGCCACTGAGCAGCCTGCCAGGCCGATCGCGGCGGCGAGGGCTGCAACGGAGAGGTATGAACGGAAGCTTTTCATGGTGAAGGTCCTTAGGGGAAGAAAGAGAGTGGGAGGGTCAGGCTGCGGGCTGGAGGTTCAGCGAGCGGCGAAGCGTCCGGTGCCAGCGGTTGGCCGGCAGGTCCGCCTGCAGGGCAGCCATGCCGGTGGCGAACTTTGAAATGCGGGACGGCCGGATGCCGTGGGCCCAGAGGTGCCGGTCCAGCGGGCCGGCAGTGGAACCGGATTTTGTCTCAAGGATGATCGCGTCGGTAAGGACCCAGGACCGGCGGGCCGGCCGCTGCCAGGTCACCCCGGTATCGATCGTGGCCCGGCTGCCGGAGCCCGGCAGGAACAACGTGGTGCGGTGGTATCTGGTTTCCAGGACAGGCGCAAGGGTGCCGGCAGGAACGGTGCCGACGGCGGCGGACAGGGTTTCGCGGACGTAGTCCAGGCCTTCCTCGGTGAGGCGGTCCCGGTCCGCCAGGCGGTACGGGATGCGTTCCTTGACGGTGGCTTCCCGGGCGCCCTCGGTTTTGACTTCCAGGAAGCTGATGCCGCTGTCCACGTAGGTGCGGGTGCGGATCTTGTAGCGCCGGCGGCGGCCGTGGGCCGCCAGCAGGTAGCTGTCCAGGGCTGCGGTGTCGAAGTAGACCGAGTCGTAGGCGAAGCTGCGGGCGCCGTCCATTTCCAGGACGCGGACCTCGTGGCTGAAGGTGGCCAGCAGGTGGCGGGCCACGGCTGTGGGGACCACGTATTTCCGGTCCACCCGGGTCTGGAGGGCGGCTTCGGCGTTGAGCTCTTCGAGTCCCACCGCGGGCAGGAGGTGCAGGTTGTCCATGAGGACGGCAGCCAGGGTGCTCATGCCGCACCGGTCCCGGCGTGTGCCGCGGCGGGGACGGCCTCGCTGGCGGCGGCCTGCTGGGAGGAAACGGCCTGCCGGGCGGGGTAGATGGGCTCGACGACGGACGCCGGCACCGCAGGCCAGGTTGCCGGCACGTAAGCGTAGCGGACGTCCACAATGGTTTTGTCGTTCACCAGGTCCAGTTCCTGGACAGTGGCGGAGTGGACCTTGCCGTGCAGGACTGCTTCCAGCCGGGCGAAGAGCTCGCTGTCCTCGGCGATGGCGCGGTCCAGGATCACGCTCTGGTGCCGGTGGGCGGGGAGCACGCGGGGGTGGTCGCCCACAAACATCACCAGCAGGATCAGGGCCATCAGCGAGACGGTCAGCCACAGGGGTTCGATGCCGAGTCCGGCGATCAGGCCCAGGGCCAGGGCCGAGAAGTAGTAGGCCACCTCATGCTGGGCCAGTTCGGTGGACCGGAGCCGGATGATGGAGAGGACCCCGAAGAGTCCCAGCCCCAGGCCCAGGCTCGCTGCCGAGCCGGAGAGGGCGGTGGCAACGGCCAGGACGCCGACGTTCATGCCCAGGTACGACACCACCAGGTCCCGGCGGCGGTGCCGGCGGAGGTAGAGGGCGAAGGTCAGGAGGCTGATGGCGGCAAGGTCTGCCAGGATAAAAATCAGGGGGTTCATGGGATTCTCCGGGTGGGTTCTCGGTGGGCTGGTAACTACGATGCCGGGCAATACTGTGCCGCTGCTGTGACGGAACCTAGCCGGATATATGAGTGCAGGCTGGTGCTGCGCTGGACGTCCGGTCAACGGGGGCTGCGGCGCTTTTGCCGGCGAACAGGTAGCGCTGCTGCACCGTGAAACTGATGGCGAGCAGGGCGATCTCGGCCAGGATCTTGGCGGGAAGCGGGTGGATCCCGCCGGCCTCCAGTGCCCAGATCAGGCCGACATTGGCGGCGAGCAGCACAGTTACCAGGCCGAAGTAGCGCAGGCCGGTGGACCCGGCAGGCTTCTCCCCGCCGTGCCTGAACACCAGGCGCCGGTTGACCATGAAGTTCACTGCCGAACTGACCGCGCGGGCACCCAGCACCGCCAGGAGCAGCGAGTCGACCAGCACGGTCAGGACCAGGAACACCACGGTGTCCACCAGGAACGCGGCGAAGGACGATGCCAGGAACTTGAGAATCGGGGCGTAAATCCGGACCGAATCGGCAAGCGGCCTGAAATGCGAGCCGGAATTGTGGTCCAGGTACACCGTGGCGATCTCCACCGATTGCAGGGCGTAACCTGCGTGCCGGGCCTCCAGCAGCAGGTTCAGCTCGTATTCATACCTGTCACCGCGGACGGTCAGCAGCCACGGAAGCATCGCTGCGGGGTAGCCGCGGAGCCCGGTCTGGGTATCCGGGATGCGCTCGCCGGTGGCCAGGGTAAAGAGGGCCTTGGTGGCTTCGTTGCCGAACCGGCTGCGGGCGGGCACCTCGCCGGTGAAGTTCCGGCTGCCCAGCACCATGGTGGCCTGGCCCCATGGCGCGGACCTGTTCTGCTGCAGCGTGTTGGCTACTTTCAGGATGTCGTTGGCCCGGTGCTGGCCGTCGCTGTCGGCGCAGACCACGTCGTGGCCGGGAAGGTTTTCCGCCACAAAACCGAAGCCGGTACGCAACGCGAACCCCTTCCCCCGGTTGCGGCCGTAACCGATGACGTGGCACCCGAGTGCCCTGACGGCGTCGAACACGTCCTTGTACGCCGGGCCGCTGCCGTCATCCACCACCACCACGGGGGCGAACGGCTCGGCGTCGCGGAGGGTGCGGATCAGGTCAGGCAGCTGGCCGTCCGGCTCGTAGGCGGGAATGAGGATGATCATGGCCCGGCCCTAGCCTGCGATGTAGAGGATGTCGGAGGTGCCGCGCTCTTTGTTTTCGCCCAGCGGATTGTTGACCAGGGAGCCGTTGAAATACATGGTGGACGACCCGCCGCCGTCGATGTTGTACGCGGTGGTGGCGCCGAGGCCCTGCATGATTTCAGCTAGACCGGTCATGGTGACGCCGGCGCTGTAGCCTGGGCTGCGGCCGTCCACCACCACAAACACCAGATGGTTCCCGTCAATGACGCCGACGGCGGTGCGGGGCTGTTCGCCCTGGATGGAGTGGTTGCCGAAGTTGGTGTCCACCTCCACGTCCTCGATGCCCGCGGCCACTTCGCCGTTGTCCAGGAGAGACGGGCCGAAGGAGAGGGTGTTCCAGACGCCGTCGGCAATCAGCTGGTCGGCGGTGGTGGTGGTCTCGTCGTAGACCTTGACGGTGCCGTCGCGGTAGAACGCCAGTCCTTGCCGGGCGCCTTCGTCGCGGAACACCACGCCGTTGCGGATCACGATGCCGGTGTCCCGGAAGCCGTAATAGTCGCCGTTGATAGCGAAGACGGCATTGTTGTCCGCGGCGATGGCGGAGGTGGTTTCGGTGATGTTTTCACCGAAGCTGTTGTTGGCGAAGGCGGATTGGAGGGTGGTGGCGTCATCGAGGACGACGTCGGCCACGTAGTAGGTGACGGTGCTGTCGCCGGTTCCGGTGGTCACCGTGGAGATGCTGATGTTGGTGTCGCCGGCGGAGTAGGACGTGTCAGTGGTGACGGCGGTGGCCGCAGCATCGGCGGCGGTGTCCGCGGTGGTGGTGCCGGCGGCGCTGTTCTGGCTTGCCTCGTACGCGGAGACGTCTGCGATGGCCACGTGCTGGACCACAAAGCGGTCCAGGGCCCAGGCGGTGGCGCCGCCGGCCGAAAGCGTGAGGGCTACAGACCCTGCAATGACGGCCCGCCTGAGGCGGCCCGGCCTACGTGTTGGTTTGTGCTGAGGAGTCATTCCTCATTTTTAGGCGGCCAAGTTAGGAAGCTGATTTGCCGGATATGTGCGGGGCCTGTGAAACCGGATCGGGGCACAGCTGCAGTGCCATGATCTGGAGCTCCGCGGGCCGGAACGGTTTGGTCAGGTATGCGTCAGCGCCGGATGCCATGCCTGCAAGGATGTCGTCACTTTCGGACCTGGCGGTGAGGAACAGCAGCGGCGCTTTGCTCAGGGCCCTGATCGCCCGGGCCACCACGTGCCCGTCCATGTCCGGCAGGCCCATGTCCAGGGTGATCAGGGCGACGGCGGGATCCGCTGCCGCGGCGATGCCGGCGGCGCCGGTGGCCACGGCCCGGACCTCGAACCCGGCGCGGCCCAGGACCAGGGTGATAAGTCCCCTGATGTCGTCATTGTCCTCGATGACGAGGCAGATGCGTTGCTGTTTCATGAGGCCCCCCGGCAAGATTTTGCACCAGTCTACCGGTGGAAGGTGCCCGTATGGTGTTACGTCCCGCGTCTTGACGTGGTGCTGGCCGGAGCTCCCTGCGGGCGCCGGCCAGCACTGCGTGCCGGTGGTTAGCTGGCGGCGCCGGCGAAGGCTGTGCGTTTGGCTTCCTCGCGGGCTTCGATGGCTTCCGCCTGGGCGAGGACCTGCTCCGCATCGTCCCGGCGGACCACCACCACGCCGTCGGCGTCGGCGATGACCAGGTCGCCGGGTGCCACCACGACGCCGTCGATCGCCACCGGGATCTGCAGCCGGCCCGGGCCGAACTTGTAGGGTCCGGCAGGGGTAACGGAGCGGGCGAAGACCGGCAGCCCGCATTCGGCCAGGGCATCGGCATCGCGGACGGCGCCGTCGATCACGAAGCCGGCCACGCCTTGGTTCCGGGCGCGGATGCCGATCATGTCGCCGATGAGGGCGCGGGACTGGTCGCCGCCACCGTTGACCACAATCACATCGCCCGGCTGCACTTCTTCGAGCGCCTTGTGGATGTAGAGGTTGTCCCCGGGCCTGGTCCACACCGTGTAGGCGGGCCCGGCCAGCCTGGCGCCGGGCCAGGAGGGTGAGAGGGCCGAGGCCACGCCGATCCGTTCCTGGGCGTCGCTGATGTTGGCGGCGGGAATGGCCGCCAGTCGCTGCACCAGTTCAGCGGTGGACAGGGGAGAGCTGAGGTCTGCCTGCATGGTATCGCCGGCCTTTCTGGAGGAGTCCACGGTTACTGCTGCTTCAGGAGTTCATCGATGACGGGCTTGATGGTGGATTCGCGCTCTTCCCAGAGCTTGGCTACGTCGCTGCTGGACTTCCAGGCGGGCTGGGTGGCCGCACCCTTGAGCTTTTCCTGCACGGCCGGAGTTTCCGTGGCTTTCTTCAGCGCGGACTCGAGCTTTGCCACAACGTCCTTGGGCGTTTTGGACGGAACGGAGAGGGCGAAGTTGCTGGCCATCGGCTTGACGTCGTAGCCGGAGCCCTTCAGCGTGGGAACCTCCGGGGCGAACGGGCTTGCAGCGTCCTCGACGACGGTCAGGAGATTGATGTCGCCGGATTTGTACTGGCCGTAAAAGCTCGAGACGCCGCCCAGGGCGAAATCGGTCTCACCGGAGACGATGGCTGCGACCTTGTCCGCGCCACTGTTGTAATGCACGATGTTGAAGTCCAGGCCAAGCTGGTCCTCGAGGAGACGCAGGTTGATGTGGTCATCTCCTGCGCGGGAGTCGGTGCCCACGGTGATCTTGCCCGGTTCGGCCTTGACGGCGTCGAACAGTTCCTTGATGGTTTTGTACTTGCTGTCCTTGTTGACGCCGATCACCACGGAGTTGGTGGCGAACGAGCCGATGGGGGTGAAGCTGCCGCGGTCGAAGGCGGCTTTTTTGGACGGGTCAAGGTAGCGGCCAAGGATGGAGGGGATGTTGGTGTTGCCGAAGGTGAGGCCGTCCGGCTTGGCCTGGGCCACATAGTTCAGGCCCACTACCTGGCTGCCGCCTTCCTTGTTGACCACCTTGATGTTGGCGCCCAGGTCCTCCTGCATCACAGGAGCAATGATGCGGGCCAGGATGTCGTTGCCGGCGCCGGCTGCGGACGGGACGATCCACTCGATGGTGGAGCCGGCTTTGGGGAAGTCGGCGGCAGCGGTGCTGGATGCCGGCTGTCCGCCGCAGCCTGTGAGGGCCAGGGCAACGGACGCGGCCAGTGCGGCGGTGGCGGTCAGTGCGGGGATTTTTTTCATTTCGCAAGCTCCTTTGATGCGACAGGGGTGATGGTCTTTTTCTTCAGCATGGAAGCGATGAGGGGGCGGACGGCGCCGAACAGGATGGCCAGGACGATGACGCCGATCAGGGTGAGGCTGATGGGGCCCTGCAGGAACACGTTGTAGTCGCCGCGGGACAGGGCCAGGGACCGCTGGAAGTTCTCTTCCAGCAACGGGCCCAGGATGAGTCCCAGGACCAGCGGCGTGAGCGGGACCTTGACCAGCTGGAAGACGTAGCCCAGCAGGCCGGCGCCCAGCATGATCAGGATGTCGAAGGCGCTGCCGTTGATGGAGTAGGTGCCCAGGAACATAAAGGCCAGGATGGCGGCCATGAGGTAGTGGAACGGAACCTTCAGCACGGCGATCCAGACCCGGGCCAGCGGCACGTTAAGGACCAGCAGGATCAGGTTGCCCACGATGAGGCTGGCGATGATGGCCCAGGCCACGTCCGGGTTGTCCCGGAACAGCAGCGGCCCGGGGATAAGCCCGTTCATGGTGAACGCGCCGGCCATGATGGCCACCGTGGCGGAGGTGGGGATGCCCAGGGTGAACAGCGGGATCATCGAGGACACTGCCAGGGCGTTGTTTGCCGATTCCGGTCCGGCGATGCCTTCCACCGCGCCCCGGCCGAACTCCTTGGAGCGCTTGGAGAGTTTTTTCTCCGCGGCGTAGGAGGCCAGTGAGGTGGCGGCGCCCGGAGAGCCCGGGAGCAGGCCCATAAAGAAGCCGATAACCGATCCGCGCAGGGACGGCAGTGCGGAGCGCCGCAGGTCGGTGCGGGTGGGCAGCAGCCTTGCGACCTTGAGCGGGCTCGGCACTCCCAGGGGGCCCTTCTGGGCCTGGCCCAGGACTTCGCTGAGGCCAAAGACGCCCATCACGATGGCCACGAGGCCCAGCCCGTCGAACAGTTCTGGCATGTCAAACGTGAAGCGGGCGATTCCGACACCGGAGTCCACCCCGACGGTGGCGATGGCCAGGCCGGCCGCGGCGCTGAGCAGGGCCTTGGCGGGGTTCGAGCCGGCGAAGCTGGTGATCAGGGCGAAGCCCAGGAGGGAGACGAGGAACAGTTCCGGGGCGCCGAATTCCAGGGCGAGGCGGCTGAACGGGGCCACCACCACAAACCCGACGACGCCGATCAGTCCGCCCACAAAGGAGGCGAGGGCCGCGATCACCAGGGCCGGTCCGCCCCGTCCCTGCTTGGCCATCTGGTAGCCGTCAAGGGTGGTGGCGATGGAGGATGCTTCGCCCGGGATCCGCAGCAGGACCGCCGTCGTGGTTCCGCCATAGGCCGCGCCGTACAGGATGGCGGCCAGCATGATGATCGCCGACGTGGCGTCCAAGCCGAAGGTCACCGGGATGAGCAGGGACACCGCCGCAGCCGGGCCGAAGCCCGGAAGTACGCCCACCAGCATGCCGAGCACGCAGCCGATCAGGGCAAACAGGAGGTGTTCGGGAGTGAAGACGGTGGCCAGGCCACCCAGAAGCTGGTCAAAACCCATGGCTACAGCCCCAGTCCGGCGAGGAAGTCGATGCTGGCGGTAGGCAGCGCCGTACCCAGCCACACTTCAAAAACAAGGCGGGACGCCAGCGCGGCGCCGACAGCCACCAGGACCGCCAGCCACAGTTTCCGCTTGCTGACGAGGAAGAGGATGGAGCCCAGCATCAGGGTCATCACGATGGTGTAGCCCAGGTAGGGCAGCAGCAGCGCGGCCAGCAGGATCGCGGCGGCGATGATCCCCACGCGGGCAATGCCCTGCCGGTCCGGGAAGTCCGCTTCCGGTTCCTCGCTGTTGTCGTCATCAAGCAGCGACACCAGTGCCGAACCGGAATCGTGGTGCGGCGGTACGGACTCCAGTATGTCGCCGATGGCGGGTGCTGCGGCAGCCGTTTTGCGAGCCGCTGCGAGCTGGAGGAGCCAGAGCACACCGGCCAGGGCCATCAGGGTGCCGGCCACTGTTGGGAAGAATCCGGCGCCCACGCCGGACGTGTTGGTGAGGCCATAACCGGCACCCACCACTGCTATGGCCAGGCCCCCGGCGACGGCCGCGGAGGCAACCGTCCATTCAAGCGCAACAGGTGCGTTGAGGGTTTGCATCTTTGTTGTCCGCCTCTCTGCGGCAAAGTGGAGAAAATAGGTGAAGCAGGATTGGTCCTTAACCGTTCTTGCAATCTTGCACAGGATTGCATGTCCGTGGCATAGTGTCAAGCATCACATCGAATGGAACGCGGATCTCAAAGGGGAGCCAGAGTGAGTTTCAAAGCAGTAGTTGCCAGCAGTACGGTCAGGCTGAGCGCTTCCGAGGAGCGCGCCATGAACGTGCTGATGTCCGGGGATATGGCGGGCATCCCGGCCGCTGAAGTGGCCGAACGGGCCCGGACCCATGAATCCACGGTGGTTCGCCTGGCAAAGAAGCTGGGCTACCGGGGCTACCCGGAGTTGCGGGCAGACCTGCGCAGGGACGAAGAGGAGACGGTTCCCAGCGCTACCGTGATGCGCGGGGAATCGGGCCATGACCTGACAGCCTTTATCGCCGACGAGATCAGGGCGCTGAAGCGGCTGCCGCATTTTGTGCCGCAGGAGGACCTGGACGCTGCCGCCAAGGCGCTGCACGTCTCCAGCGTGGTGTACCTGTACTCAAAAAACGATGAACGGCCCACGCTTGAACTGCTTGCCCGCCGGCTTCGGCGGCTGGGCCTGGCAACCGTCCTGCTGGGCGCCACCCCGAAGGACCTCGCGGAAGGCTTCGTCAGCTTCGACGAAAACAGCGCCCTCATAGCGCTGGCGCTGCGGGAAGCGCCGCTGCACCTTCCCACCCTCATCTCCGAGGCGGCGCGGCGCGGCGGCCGGAGCATTGTGCTTTCCGACGTTCCGGGTTACCGTTTCCGGCCCAGCCCGGACCACCTGCTTGCCGCCCGGCGCGGGGACGACACCGAATACCGGACCCAGCTGATTCCCATGGCGCTTGCCTACGCCCTGCAGCTGGCCATCTTCCACCTCGATCCGGACCGCTACCAGGCCACCCGCGACAGCATCGATGACCTGACCAGGCTGTTGGGGGGAGCGGACGAAATACCGCTGCGCCCGTGAGCCATGCAGGCTGGCGGACGGCCCTGAGCGGCCAAGCCATCCTGGCCCAGGCCTCGTGGGTGGGCATCCGGCTCATCATCGGCTACCGCGCGCTCGCCGCCGGGGCAGACCCGGTCTTCCTGGGCGCCCTCGCGTCAAGCTTCGCCCTTCCTGCGCTGCTTGCCGCCTTCCCCGTGGGGAGGCTGGCGGACAAAGTGGGCGGGATTGTGCTGGCTTTTACCGGGTTGCTGCTTGCGGCGGGCGGGACGGGCCTGATGCTGCTGGTGCCGGGGCTGCCCGTGTTGTTGCTGGCCAGTGCCGTGATTGGCCTGGGCCACCTGATGGTCATGGTGGGGCAGCAGGCCTTTGTGGCGCACGTCAGCCACGGCGCCTCCAGGGACAGCGCGTTCGGAACGCTCACTGCCGCGGCCTCGATCGGACAACTGGTGGGACCGCCCGCTGTCACCTTCGCGGCCGCGGCCACTGTGCCCGGCGGCAATCCTCCGGACACCAGCCTTGGCCTGTTGGTGTGCCTGGCATTCAGCACGCTGGCCCTGCCGGCCTACTTTTTCCTCCGCCGCACCGATGCGGGGCTGCGGAAGAACCGGCGGCAGGCGGGGGCGCCCCGGGCCAGTGCGGCCACGGTGCTGAAGACCCCCGGGCTGTGGCGGTCCCTGGTGGTCAGCGGAGCAGTGCTGGTGACCGTTGACCTGATGTATGCGTTCGTCCCCGTGTGGGCGTCGGAGCAAAATGTCAGTGCGCCGGTAGTGGGAATGCTCCTTGCCCTGCGCGCGGCCGTGTCAGTCGCCAGCAGGCTCGGGCTGACGCGCCTGATCGATAAATTCGGCCGCAAGGCAATGCTGATGGTTTCCATCGGTGCGGCAGTGCTCTCGCTCGCCGCGCTGCCCCTGGTGGGTGCCCCCGGCGCCATTGCGGTGATGGTGGGCCTTGGCCTTGGCCTGGGTATTCCGCAGCCTCTGACCATGGCCTGGGTGGTGGCGCTGACCGCCTCGTCGAGCCACGGCGCAGTCCTGGGGCTGCGGATGAGCGTCAACCGCCTGGCGCAGGTGACTTTGCCCGTCGCGGTCGGAGCTTTTGCGGCGCCGCTGGGCGTCCTGGGAATCTTCTGGGCCAACGCCGCGCTCCTGGTCGGAGCAGTCGTGGTGGTGGGCGGTTCCAACGTCGGCTCCCTGCCGCCCCGGGAGGCGGACGGTGGCGGGTCCTAGCCGTCGTAATGGGTTTTGGCCGGGCCCTGGCCCAGGGAATTGACCACCGCGGTCGCCACGTCATGCAGCTTCGAATTCCGGGTGCTGGAAGCCGTCCGCAGGATTTCGAAGGCCTCCTGCTGGCTGCACCGGTTCTGCGCCATGATGATGCCCACGGCCATGTCGATCTGGGTCCGTGATTCCAGTGTGGCCCGCAGGTTGGCTGCGGCTTCGCTGTAATGCGCAAAACGGACAGCCAGCCGCAGGGCCAACGACGTCTGCTTAACAAACTCTTCGGCAAATTTCAGCACCCGGCCCGCAAAGCGGTTGGGCCGGCTGGAATACAGCAAGAGGGCGGCCTTGGTTTCGCCCTCCAGTTCGAAAGGCAGGGCCAGGACCGACCGGACGCCTTCCGCCAGGACCGCCGCCGAGTAGTCCTGCCAGTGGACGTCGATGCTGGCGTCGCGGACATGGACCGTTTCGCGGCCGAGGGAGGCGGACATGCTGGGTGTGTGCGAAAACTCGTGTTCCAGCTGGCCCAGGCCATCGGCCCCCGGGCTGCTGGCAACAGTGGTGGCGGCCTTGCGCGGCCGCAGCAACGTGATGGCGCACAGGATCTCGTCGCCCGGCTCGGAGAGGTTGCGGGCAGAAACCTGCGCAAGTTCGCTCAGGAAGTCCTCCACGTCGGAACTGCTGAGGACCAGTTCATGGAGGTGCTCTGTGATGGATGTATCGGGTTTTGCAGTTGACTCGCCGGCCACGATTTTCTGGTGCCAATCGCTCAGGTCAAAACGAGCCAGCAACCCACAGCGGTTCCGCGTGCAACGGGGAACGGGTGACGGTCGCTGGATCGACGAACTTTCCAACGGCCTTCTGCTAAGCCGGTATCCAAAATTATATACACGCGCCAGCCGCTGAAACTGCACCGTCACGGATTGGGCGGCGCCGCGGCAAAAACTGAGTACCAGGTGGTGAAACCAAGAGGTCGCCGGCAGGAGCTGTGCCAAAAGACCAGTACCGCTACGCGTTGTTCACGTTCCCATCGCCCGGAAGTATGAGCGTCATCGAGCAGCCAAACGCCAGGATCCCACAGCGGGCCCGGTCGCTGTGAGTCTCATCATCACTCTTACTTTCAGACAAAGGAGTCCTACTCATGCGCACAATGACGAAGAAGAACAAGGTCCTCGCAACTGCTGGAGCGCTCGCACTGGTGGCCGGCGGCGGCGGCGCAGCCTACGCCTACTGGACCACGACGGGCTCGGGCAGTGGCACTGCCACCAATTCGGCCGGTCAAGGCACCATTACCCTGCACGCAAACTTCGCTGCTGGCCTTGCCCCGGGTAACAGCGTTCCGGTGTCCTATACGGCTGACAACGGAACATCCAGCAGCACCAAGGTGGGTGCGCTCACAGCCTCTGTGACGACGAATGTCACCGGATGCCTTCCGGGCTGGTTTGTCGTCACCGCAGACACGACTAACACCACCGTCTCTGCTAACACTCCAGGCATCGAAGTGGGCTCCGGAACCCTGACGTTCAACGACAACGCAGACGTCAACCAGGACGCGTGCAAGGGCGCCGTCGTAACCATCACGGTGGGCAGCGTCTAACAGGCTTCGCCGGCGGGGGAGGACCTGATCCTTCCCCGCCGGCGATTTCCAACCCGCCTGCAACTCCCAGACCAAACCAGAAGGGCAAGACGTGCAGAACGAATCCGGGTACTTCCGCACTGCCATGCGAAGAACCACTACAGCAGTCAAAGTGCTGCTGGTGGGGCTTCTGGTGATGCTCGTTTCGGCCGGCACCATCTTCGCTGCCAGCCAGGGCGGGAGCCAGAGCAGCACCAAAAAGGGCGTCACCATCCAGACCACTCCCGCCAGCCGGACGGTTGACCAGGGCGATACTGTCACCTATTCCGTGGCACTGACCTCGGCCAACGGCTTCAGCGGCACCGTCACTCCCACTGTTTCGGGACTTCCGGCCAGCACGACGGCGGTCTTCGCGCCGGCGTCGGTCACGCTGGGTTCCGGAAAGGCCGCCACGGTTGTGCTCACCGTGGCAACGTCAGCCACTACCCCGAACGGCAAAGCGGACCTCACCCTTTCCACCACCGCCGGCGACAGCCAGGCCGCCGCCGTTGTGGTCCAACTGTTCGTCCAGGCCGCCAAGAAGACGTTCAGCATCTCAGGCAACCTCGGCCAGCTGCTCACCCCCGGATCCACGCTCCCGCTCAATCCATCCTTCGCCAACCCGAACAACAAAACCCTGGCGCTGTCCAACCTGTCGGTGACGATCGCCGGCATCACCAGGACCCAGGCAGCCGTCGCGGCGGGGCTTCCCTGCACCATGGCGGACTACGTGGTGACCAACTACAGCGGAGGTTATCCACTGACCCTTCCGGTCGGGCCCAGCACCCTCAGCAACCTCAAATCGTCTTCGGCAGTGTGGCCGAAAATCACCATGCTGGACACGGCGCTGAACCAGGATGGCTGCAAGGGCGCCACGCTTCAGCTCGCCTACTCCGCCGTAGGGGAAGGGAACTGAGATGACATCCGGACGACACAGGGCAGCCACCGGGCGCTTCACAGCCACCACCATAAAGTCTGCGTCGCGGCCTGCGCCCCGAAAGCTGGCTGCCAGGACTGCGGCGGCAACCCTCACGCTGTGCCTGGCGACGGGCGCGGGCGGTGCCTACGCCTACTGGGCACTGCTGGGTTCGGGTACCGGTTCCGCCACCAACGGCACCATGGCAGCTGTCACGGCGCAGGCGCTCGTGGCAGGTGACAGCCCGCAAACCACCCTCGTCCCGGGCGGCACCGCCGATGTTGCCGTCCGGGCGTTCAACCCCAACAGCTACGCCGTGCAGGTTTACGCCATCACGGGCAGCGGCGCGGCCACGGCAGACGCCGCCCACGCGACCTGCCTCACCACCGGGGTGACATTCGTTGCTCCTGCGGCGCCGCTGGCCCCGCCGGTCACTATTGCAGCCAACTCGACGGCGCTGATCACCCTGCCCGGCGCCGCAGCCATGTCCACAGCATCAGCCTCAGTGTGCCAAGGCGCCACATTCAGCCTGCCCGTCACCCTGGAGGCCCGCAAATGAACCGTACAGCCAGGACCCGGATCGCTTGCGTGGTCACGGCGGCGCTCGCCGTTACGTGGGGTGGGCCGGCGGCCAACGCCTACTGGCAGGCCCTGGGCAGCAACGCCGGAGCAGCCCGCGCCGATTCATTACAGGCTGTGGCAGCACCCATAGCATCGGCATCTGCCGGTGCCGCTTCGGTCAGCTGGCAGCAGGGCACGACGGCGGCGGGCCGCCCGGTTGCCCGCTACACCGTTGCGCGTTACCCGTCAGCTGCCGGTGGCACCAAGGTTGCCGCCGGGGGAGCGTGCGCCGGAAACATCGATGCGCTCACCTGCACCGAGGCCGCCCTGCCGGCCGGCACCTGGTACTACACCGTCACGCCCGTCCTCGGCGCCTGGGCCGGGGCGGAATCGGCACGCAGCTTAGGTGTCGCTGCTGCAGACACCACACCACCACCGACGCCAACAATCAGCGCACCGGCGCTGATCACCAGCAGCACTGTCGGGGGTGTCCAGGTCAGCGGCAACGCCGAGCCGTTGTCATCGGTGACGATTACCGCCAAGGACGCTGGCGCAGTGCACTCGGTTCCGAAAACAGTCTCTGCCGACAGCTTGGGCCAGTGGAGTGCCGTGATGGACCTGACCACGCTCAACGACCCGACGGTCACTTATTCGGTGGTCGCCACGGATGCAGCGGGCAACGTCAGTGTTGTTGCCGGGACGGCTACCTCGAGCAAGGACACCACGGCGCCCACGGCCAAAGTCACCCTCGTCAATAACGGAACACAAGGGACGGCTGAAAAGGGCGACGCGGTTACCATCCAGTTCTCGAAGCCCATGAATCTCTCGTCCATTTGCAGCACATGGGTGACTGGCCAACAGCCTCCCGACGCATCAGCGAGTGGCGACGTAGTCGTAACGATTACCGGCACGAACCTGACCGTCAGCAGGACACTGGCCGGCTGCACCTTCAACATCGGGACCGTTTCGCTAGGGGCAACTTACGCAAATTCGGGCACTCTCACTTTCGAGGGAAGTGGTGGCAACGCTTCGAAGATCGCCTGGAACAACAACAACCAAACCCTAACCATCACGCTGGGACAGCGAGGCGGCAGTGCCAAGACCGGCGTCGCCACCTCTTCCCCCACTGTGACGCCGCCTCAAGGAGTAACGGACGCGAACGGGAACCAGGCAGTGGGCGCCGCCGCCTCCGCACCGTCCCGGTTCTGACTCCCCGCCAGCACCATGCCAGCCTCCGGTCCCCTCCCGGCGGCTGGCATTGTGCTGACCCTTATGGGCAGAATGAAGGACGCACCGGCGTTGCCGGAGGCTGCCCCAACACAGTGGCGATGACGCCGCGGAGGGACAAGGAATATGACCAGACTGCTCATCATCGGTCCGCCCGGCTCCGGAAAAGGCACCCAGGCCGAGCACGTGGCGCGGCATTTCGGGATCCCCGCCGTTTCCACCGGCGACATCTTCCGCAGCAACGTCAGCGAAGAGACCCCGCTGGGCAAGGAAGCAGCCAAATACCTGGATGACGGCCTTTTTGTGCCCGACCACCTGACGAACGCACTGGTCAAGGACAGGCTTTTGGACGCCGATGTCGAGGCCGGGTTCCTGCTGGACGGCTTTCCCCGCACGGCACCGCAGGTCACCGAACTGGACAACATGCTGCGCTCGCAGGGCAAGCGGGTGGACGCTGTCATCGAACTGCGGGCACCCGACGCCGAATTGGAACAACGCATGCTGCAGCGGGCCAAGGACCAGGGCCGCAAGGACGACACAGTGGATGTCTTCCGCCGCCGCCTCGACCTCTACCACCGCGAAACCCACGAAGTGGTCTCCGTGTACGCTGGCCGGGGTCTGGTGGTGTCCGTGGACGGCAGCGGGGACCCCGGCGAAATCACGGAGGCGGCCATTGCCGCCGTCGAACACTTCCTAAGCGGGCAAGGCGGGCACCCATGAGAATTGCAGTGACAGGCGGCAGTGGAAAACTGGGGCGGCACGTGGTGCGGAGGCTCACCGCTGACGGGCACCAGGTCCTGAACCTGGACCGGGCGGGGGACCGCAGCCCCGGCCTGGCCATCGTGGACCTCCGCAACTACGGCCAGGTCCTGGATGTGCTGCTGGGACTGGACGACAGGCACTCAGGCTTTGACGCCGTCGTCCACCTTGGGGCGATCCCCGCCCCGGGCATCCTCCCGGACGCGGCCACCTTCGAAAACAACATGCTCTCCACCTACAACGTCTTCCAGGCCGCCCGCCGCGCCGGGATCAAAAAGGTGGTTTACGCGTCCAGCGAGACGGTGCTGGGGCTGCCGTTCGACGTGGACCCGCCATACATCCCCGTGGACGAGGAATATCCCGCCCGGCCGGGAAGCACCTACTCGCTGGTCAAGCACCTCGAAGAGCAGATGGCGATCGAACTGACGCGCTGGGACCCGGAACTGGGCATCGTGGCGTTGCGGTTCTCCAACGTGATGGATGCGCAGGACTACGAGAACTTCCCGTCCTTTGATGCCGACGCCACACTGCGGAAGTGGAACCTGTGGGGCTACATTGACGGCCGCGACGGCGCCCAGGCCGTGGTCCGGGCGCTCGAGTACGGGGAGCCGGGGTTCGAAGCGTTCATCGTGGCCAACGCGGACACCGTGATGAGCCGTTCCAGCGCCAGCCTGGCCGCGGAGGTCTTCCCGGACGTCCGGGTCACCAAGGAGCTGGGGGAGCACGAAACCATGCTCTCCATTGACAAGGCGCGGCGGCTGCTGGGGTTCGAACCGGAGCACAGCTGGCGGACCTACCACCCCAACAGGACCACACCCACGGAGGACTGACGGAGCCGGCATCGCGGCCGTCAGGTGCGGACGTTGAACTCCGCGCGGCCGTGCCGTAGGCCATTGACCTGGAGCTCCAGGGCGTGCAGACCAGGATGATGGACCCGGGTGGTCATCGGTTTGAAGGCGTGCCGCTTCCCCAGCGTCCTGGTCTCGCCCGGGGCAAGGGTCAGTGCCGTGAGCTTGAAGATCTTCACGGACTGGCTGCCGTTGGCCTTGCGGTAGTGGACCGCGTAGTCCACCGCCAGCCGCGCCCGCTCACTGCCGCTGTTTGAGATCTCGAATTCGAAGCCCAGGTCCCCTGGCATGGCGACCTCGATCCGGTCCAGACGGAGCTCCGAGACAGCCACCGACGCCGGTTCGAAGCCCTGGAGCGCCAGCGCCTCCGGATGGCCCTTCTTAACCAGAGTCCGCAGTCCGTGCCGGACCACCCACGCCGTATTGGCGTCCGGCGCGGCCAGCCAGCCTGCCGCCGTCGACACCACTACGGCGGGTGCGTGGCGCGCCAGGTCGTTGAGGTGGTTGGCCACGGAGCGGCGCACGTACTCCGACGGGTCGCGGTACAGGGCGTCGAGGATGGGAAGGGTGGCTTCAGGGCGCTGAACCAGGGCCGGAACACGGACAGCCCAGGGCAGGTAGGCCCGGGTGCCCTCACTGGCGAGGCGGCGGACGTGTTCGTCGGGGTGGCCCGTCCAGGTCCGGATGGCCTGCAGGGCCGCGTCCGGATCCCGGGCCAGCAGCCGCCGGATGGCAAACTCCCCGGTCAGCCGGGGCGTCAGCTCAGCGAGAAAGGCCAGGCAGTCGCCAAAATCGCGGGCATCATCCGACTCGAGGGCCAGTGTGACGGCGGCCTCGGAGACCGGCCAGAGGATCCATCCGGTCAACCCGGGGTCAGCCAGCGCCTTCCGGAGCACATGGGCCGCCGTCGCGTAGCCAGGGTCCGGCAGGTGAGCCAGGTCCGCCACCAGCGCGGCGCTGACCTGGTCAGTGCGTTGGCGCAGGCTGAGTTCGGCCAGGCCCGTGCCGGCCCCGGCGAGCGCCGGCCACCGGGCGGCGGGCGCTGCGGTGACGAGGATCCCGGCCAGCACCCCCACCGACTGCCTGTTGATCAGCTCATTCATCGCACCCATGCCGTCAGGCTATCCCGCGGCGTCAATCACCACCCAACGGTGGCCAACGGGGATAATCTTCACCGTAGGTCTCATCATCGGCGCAAGGGCGGAACACACACGTGGCACAGGAACCAGGACAGCGAACATCCGGCAGGGGCCCCAACTGGTGGCGCCGCTTCCACGACAAGTTCGTTGTGGAAGAGCGCTACATGGACCCCGCGGCGCGAACAGCCCTGTACCGCTGGGCCGTGATCCTGATGGCAGTCGGGGCTGTCCTGTTTGTGGCAACCCTGCTTGGGGTTCTGCAACGGGATGGGCTGGCGTCGGCCGATGAATCAGCCCGGAACTGGCTCCTGTCAACCCGGTCGGAGGTACTCACAGCGGTGATGATCTTCCTGGCCGTGGTTTTTGGACCCATAGCCCTGCCGATTATCGTCCTGGTGATCATCCTGGTGTGGGGGTTCGCGGCCAAGCATGCCTGGCGGCCCATGCTCCTGGCGGGCGGCATGCTCACGGGGGTGGTGATTTCACAGATCATCCTGCAGATCGTCCGGCGGTCCCGGCCGCCTGTGGAACTGATGCTGTTCGGTGCCGACCACACGTTCTCATTCCCTTCCGGCCATGTCCTGGGTGCCTGCGACTTCCTGCTGGTGGGCGTTTTCCTGATCGTCTCGCGGCGCACCAACACCCGGGCCGCCGTGCTCGGCTTTATAGGTGCCGGCGTCGGGATTGTGCTGGCAGCGCTCAGCCGGCTGTACCTGGGTTACCACTGGTTCACCGACGCCCTGGCGTCGCTGTCGCTGTCGCTGCTTATCCTGGGTGCGGTCATCGCGCTCGACACGTGGCGCACGGCCCGGATCCCGGGCGAACGGATCACCGGCGAGCTCTCCAAAGCGGATGCGCCGGGCGACTAGGTTCCGGCTGGTTCCCCACCGCTGCCCAGCAGGCTGCGGGTGAGGGATTCGGCGTCGGCCATCAGGTCCTCCACCGCGGCGGCGAGGTGGGCGTCGGACACCGCTGCGCCCTCCAACGCGGCCGCCACCACCGCGCGGCGGACCAGTTCGCGGGCGAGGGACGCGGTGGTGCCCTCCGTCCGTTCGGCGGCAGCCGCCAGCGCAGCCCGCGAGAAGCCAACGTGGCGGGCGTAGAGCTCCAACAACCGGATCCGCTCCGCACGCCCCGGCAACGGGACCTCCACGGCCAGGTCCACCCGGCCAGGGCGCTGGGCCAGGGCCCGTTCCAGCATGTCCGGCCTGTTTGTGGTGAGCACAAACGCCACATCAGCGTCGTTGTCCAGCCCGTCCATGGCATCCAGCACCTCAAAAAGCAGCGGCTGCGGGCCGTGCCCAAAGCTCCTGTCCTCGGCAATCAGGTCGCAGTCCTCCATCACCACAATGGACGGCTGCAACGCCCGGGCCATCCGCGCCGCATCGGAAATCCTGGCGAGGGACCCGCCGGACAGGAGGATCGCCGTCGAGCCTGCACTCTGGCTCAGCAGGTGCCTGACGGTGTGCGTTTTTCCGGTCCCGGGCTTCCCGTACAACAGGATGCCGCGCTTGAGGTGCTGGCCGTGGTCCCTGAGCGAAGCGCGGTGCGTGGCGATGCCCACTGTATGGTCCGCCACCTTCTGCAGGAGTCCTGCAGGCAGGATGACGTCCGACGCCGGGAGGCTTGGCCGGTGATGGAACGTCACGCCCGCGGCGCTGGGGCCGTATTCGTTCATCACCAGGGAAATCACTTGCCCCTTAAGGACGCTGTTGCCATCCATCCGGCGCCGGAACTCTGCGAGGAACCCCGTGGCGGCATCCCGGTCCGCGGCGAGGACTTCAAGCGTCGCCTGCGGGCGGCCGGATTGCGGGCTGCTGTCGCGCTGCAGGACGGCCAGTGGCTTGCCGTCAAAGCTGAACAGCCAGAGGCCCAGGGCCACGGCCTGGCGGTGGCTGTCCGGGCCCACCGCGAGGTTCGCGAAGTCCGGCTTGGCGAGCGGGAACTGCGGGTAGAGCTGTGATTCCTGGACCATGTCGCTCAGGGACTGGTGATGCCGCTGGCCCCCACCGCCGATGCCAACCAGCCGGCCAGCGGGGTCCTTTTCCACCAGGCCTGCCATCACAATGTCGGCATCCACAAACCGGTGCGGCGGGATCTGTTCCACCACCACCGAAAGCTCCCCGGCAGCCACGCCGAGATGCCCGGTCAGGGCTTCAACCAGCTGTGTTCCGGCCTGCGGTTTATGGCTTGCGGACTGCGCCAGATTAACCAGCGCAGCAAAATCGTCGATGAACTTCCCCAGTTTTCCATCCATGCCCAGACCCTAGCAGGAAGGCCCGGATTGCCACTCGTCAGCATCCCCGCGGTGTGAGATTCTGGGGGGTACAGTTTCCGCCCCCAGCCTAGGAAGTTGCAGCCCCGCATGCACATCACCGCCAAGGATCTTGCCGCCCTCCTTCCCTCCGGATTCACCCTTGGAGTGGCTACCGCTGCGTTCCAGATCGAGGGGGCACTGGAGGAGGACGGCCGCGGCCCCGCAGGGTGGGACCGGTTCGCCGCCAGGCCCGGAACCATCGTGGGGGACCACAGCCCCGTGGTGGCCACCGACCACTACCACCGGATGCCCCAGGATGTGGCCCTGATGAAGCAGCTGGGCGTGGATTCGTACCGGTTCTCCTTTGGCTGGCCGCGGATCCAGCCCACGGGCAAGGGCCCGGCAAACCGCGCCGGCCTGGACTTCTACGACCGGCTCCTGGACGAACTGCTGGCCAACGGGATCTCGCCGATGGCCACCGTGTACCACTGGGACACCCCGCTGGCCCTGGACGACGACGGCGGCTGGATGAACCGGGACACGGCCTACCGCCTGGGTGAATACGCAGCCATCCTTGGCGAGGCGTTCGGGGACCGGGTGGACCGCTGGGTCACCATCAACGAGCCCGCCACCGTCACCACCAACGGCTACACGCTGGGGCTGCATTCCCCTGGGAAGGATCTGCTTCTGGGCGCCTTCCCCACCGTCCACCACCAGCTGCTGGGCCACGGCCTGGCACTGCAGGCGCTGCGGGCTGCAGCGGTACGCGGGGAAATCGGCATGACCAACGTTTACTCGCCCATGGTGCCCAACTCGATCAACCCCCTGGACAAGGTTGCGGCCGGGCTGATGGACCTGGCACAAAACACCCTTTACGCGGATCCCGTCCTGAAGGGCAAATACCCTGACCTGGTCCGGGCCGCAAAATTCTTCAGCTCCTTCGAGCACCCGGACGAAGACCTGGAACTCATCTCCGCGCCCCTGGACTTCTACGGCCTGAACTACTACATGCCCACCAAGGTCGCAGTGGGTCCAGGCAGCGGTGCGGTGCCTGCCAGCATGGCCGAAGCCATGGGCAGCGACATCAGCGCCACCGGCGGTACGGCCCCGTTCCACGTTGAAGCCTGGCCGGAGGCTGACATTACTGCCTACGGCTGGCCGGTCAAGCCGGAGTACATGGGGGTGGCGCTGAAGGAAATGGCAGCCCGGTACCCCAACCTGCCGCCCGTGTACATCACCGAGGGCGGGGCCAGCTTCGAGGACATCCTGGTCCGGGACAAAGCCACCAACACCGTGTCCATTCCCGATGAGCGCCGCCTCAAGTACCTGTCCGACCATATCGAGGCGGCGGTGAAGGCAACTGCGCCGGGAGGCATCGCGGAGAGCATCGAGCTGCGTGGCTACTACGTGTGGTCGCTGCTGGACAACTTTGAGTGGTCAGCCGGGTACAAACAGCCGTTCGGGCTGCTCCACGTGGACTTCGAAAGCCTGGAGCGGACGCCCAAGGCCTCCTATTACTGGCTCCAGGAGCTGATCGAGGAACGCAACCTCCTGCAGGCCGCAGGGATGGCGGTGGCACAGGCCGCGGTCCCGGAAGGCGCTGCAATTCCGGACGACGGCGCCACGCCCGTGGGTGCCATGGCCTAGCTAGAGCAGGTCCAGGGTGGCCAGCTGCTTCGCCATGCCGGCGCCGTCCGGGGAGTAGATCCACGGCACCCGGGACGCTGAGTGGTCGCCGTCCTCCGAGTGGCCGCCGGCGAACACCGACTCACTGACGGACAGTTGCCGGATTGCGATGGCCGCAACGCGGTCCGGGTTGTCCGCGGCGAAGCTGTTGTAGATGGCCTCATCGTGCTGGCCGTTGTCGCCGATCAGGAGCCACTGGATGTCCGGGAACTCCTTGCTGAGCCGCTCCAGGTTCCGGCGCTTGTGTTCCTGGCCGCTGCGGAACCAGCGGTCCTGCGTCAGGCCCCAGTCCGTCAGCAGCAGGGCGCCGGCCGGGTACATGTTGCGGACCAGGAACCGGGCCAGGGTGGGCGCCGCGTTCCAGGGGCCCGTGGATAGGTAGATCACCGGGGCCTCCGGATGCTGGATCCTGAGCCGGTCCAGGAGTACCGCCATGCCGGGGGTGGCCATGCGGGCACGTTCGCTCAGCACAAACGTGTTCCAGAGTGCCAGGAAAGGCCGGGGCAGGGCGGTGACCATCACAGTGTCGTCTATGTCCGAGACGATCCCGAAGCGTACCTCCGGAGCCACCACCTGGATCAGCGCCTCGTACGGTTCGGTGCCTTCGGCCTGCAGTACTGCGGTATGCCAGCCCGGTGAAAGCCGGACGTCCACTTCCGTGTCAACCAGGCCGCCCCGGTCCGCTTTGACGCGGGCCACCACATCGCCGATGGTGATTTCGACGTCCGGAAACTGCAGCGGCACGCTGGTGAACGCACGCCAGCCCCGGACGTTCTGCATGCCGCTGCCGGCCTCCCGCTCGGCCCGGCTGCCCGGCAGCGGCCGCTGCGTCAGCAGCACCCGGCCCAGCACCCGCACCCGGCTGGTGGAGCCGTAGCCCTGGTAGGCGATGGTCTGGGGCACAAAGTCCCAGCGTTTGGCGAGCTTGATCCTGACCCCGTTGACGGCGTCCGAGATGCGGTGGGCCAGCCGGAAAAACCCGTTACCGGCCAACCCATTCCCGTCCGGCAAATGGTGGGGCTGCGGAGCTGCGTTCGGGGGCACGTCGTGCGGGGCCTGGTCCATCCCTCCACTCTGCCACAGGGCGATGCCTCATACGGTGCCGCGTGGGTGGCGAAGGTGCAGGCAGCCACCCCGGCGTCACACGCCGAGGAACCCCCGCAACGTGGCGGCGTTGCGCACGGCGTGGCCGCCGCCGTCGTTATTGAAATATGCGTACACGTCCAGTCCCGCGGCGTCCCATTCACGGATCCGGTCCGCCCACCAGTGCAGGTCCGGATCCTGGTAGGAACCTCCATACAGATGGTGCTGGTCAGGGCCGTGCAGCCGGACGTAGGCGAACGGCGCGGTGGCGCGCAGGACGCAAGGCAGGTTGGCCCCGCTCATGACGCAGTACGCGGCCTGGTGCCGCGCCAGCAGGGCGTACACCCCGGGGCAGTCCCAGCTGGGATGGCGGAACTCGACTGCCACCCGGATCCACGGCGGGACGGCGGACAGGAAGTAGTCCAGCCGCGCTTCGTCGCGTTCCAGTTGTGGCGGCAGCTGGACCAGCAGGACAGCCCGTTTGTCGCCCAGTTCGTGCCAGCAGCGGGCAATGCGTTCCAGCCAGACCTCCGGGCCGTAAAGCTTCCTGCCGTGCGTCAGTCCCCGCGGCGCCTTGACGGACATGGCAAAGCCGGCGGGCAGGCGGCGGTTCCAGCCAGCGAATGCGGTGTCCCGCGGCCAGCGGTAGAAGCTGGCGTTCAACTCAACCGTGCTGAACCGGGACACGTATTGCTGCAGCCGATCGCGGGCAGGCAACCCGGAAGGGTAGAGGACATGCTCCCAGTGGTCGTAGCTCCAGCCGGACGTGCCGATGTGGATTGCCATGGTACCTGCCGTTAGTGGTGGGCCCGCCGCGGGCGGGCCGGACTGGAAGGCTGTTGCATCACCAACTGTCAGGCTACACGCCGGAACCGGCCCTGGCCGCAGGTGCATATGGCAGGGTGGGACCATGGCACGTATCGAGGATTATGCGGTAGTGGGCGACCTGCACACGGGGGCGCTGGTCAGCAAGGAAGGCTCCATCGACTGGCTCTGCCTTCCGCGGTTCGATTCGCCGGCGTGCTTCAACGCGTTGCTGGACACTCCCGACGCTGGGCGCTGGCTCCTCGCGCCCGAAGGCGGCGGCAGCTGCACGCGGCGCAGCTATCGGGACGGCAGCCTCATCCTCGACACGGAGTGGGAGACGCCGGAAGGCACGGTGCGCGTCATCGACTTTATGCCGCCACGCGACTCCGTGGCCGATATAGTCCGCATCGTTGAAGGCGTCAGCGGCACCGTCAAAATGCACGGCGAGCTGACCCTCCGCTTCGATTACGGGCACATCATTCCCTGGGTGCGCCGGGACAAGCACGGGCTCCACGCGATCGCCGGCCCGGACGCGGTTTACCTGGTTACCCCTGCCCCGCTGCACGGCGAGAACATGCACACCGTCAGCGACTTCACGGTCAGCGCAGGGGAGCGGATCCCGTTCGTCCTGACGTGGGCGCCGAGCCATGTGGGCCGGCCCCACATGATGGATGCGGAAGAGGTCCTGGGCACCACGTTCGCGTTCTGGCGCGGCTGGACATCGCAGTGCGCGGTCAAGGGCGAGTACCAGGACGCCGTGGTCCGCTCCCTGGTGACACTCAAGGCGCTGACCTATGCGCCCACCGGCGGCATCGTTGCTGCCGTCACCACCTCCCTGCCGGAACAGCTGGGCGGCCCCCGCAACTGGGACTACCGGTACTGCTGGCTCCGCGACGCCGCCATGACGCTCCAGGCGCTCCTCGCCGCCGGCTACACGGCCGAGGCCGCAGCGTGGCGCGACTGGCTCCTGCGCGCCGTGGCCGGCGACCCGGCAGACCTGCAGATCATGTACGGCATCCACGGCGAACGCCGGCTCCCCGAGATGGAGCTGCCCTGGTTGAAAGGCTACGAAAACTCCGCTCCGGTGCGGATCGGCAATGGCGCCGCTGATCAGTTCCAGCTGGATGTGTGGGGTGAGGTCCTGGACTGCCTGGCGCTGACCCGGAATTCACTGCTGAAGCACTCGGACGAGGCCTGGGCGGTGCAGCTGGCCCTGATGGCCCACCTGGAAACCATCTGGGACCAGCCGGACAACGGGCTGTGGGAAATGCGCGGTCCCCGCCGGCACTTCACGCACTCCAAAGTGATGGCCTGGGTTGCCGCGGACCGGATGGTCAAGGGCGTCCGGGATTACGGGCTGCCCGGTCCGGTGGAACGGTGGGAGGAGCTCCGGGACACCATCCACGCGGAAGTGATGGCCAACGGGTTCGACGCCGAACGGAACACCTTTGTCCAGTCCTACGGCCGGCCGGAGCTGGACGCCAGCCTGCTGCTGATTCCCCGGGTGGGGTTCCTGCCGCCGAATGATCCCCGCGTGATCGGGACCATCGAGGCCATCCAGCGGGACCTGACGGAGGACGGCTTCGTGCTGCGCTACCGCCCTGACGAGAGCGACGACGGCCTGCCGGGCGACGAGGGGGTGTTCCTGGCCTGCTCGTTCTGGCTGGTGGAGGCCCTGCTGGGCGCCGGCCGGCACGTGGAATCCAGGCAGCTGTTTGAGCGCCTGCTGGAACTGCGCAATGACGTGGGACTGCTCAGTGAGGAGTGGGGCGTCAAAGCCGGCCGCCAGCTCGGCAACACCCCGCAGGCCTTCAGCCACTTCGCCCTGGTGACCAGCGCGCTGGAGCTGCACCAGGACACCATGCGCCGCAGCGACAGGCCCATCCCGCCCGAAACGGTTCCCGCCGGCTGAACCGCCGCTTTTCCATCAGCCAACCGGTAAGTATACTTACTAGTACTTCATGGAGTGCTTCCAGATGCACAGTGCCGTGATTAACGGAGGAGTGATACGAATGGCCGGATATTTTGAACTCGTGGATGCGCCCGACGGCGGCTATCGGGTCCGGATGATGGATGGGGCGGGGAACCTGATGGCCATCTCCGTAACCTTCCCCACCAAGCGGGCGGCCGCCGCCGGCATTGCCATGGCCCGCGAGGTGGCCGGCACCGGCCTGATCCGGGACAAGAGCCATGGCGGTGCAGGAACTGTGCTCCGCGAACGGGTCCGGCCCGTCAGTTCCGCCAAGGAGGAAGCGGCCCTGCGCCGTAAAGCGCCGGACGTCCGGCGGGCGGCAGTGTGAGTAAGGCGGCAGACCAGGCGCCCTCCGGCCTGCGCCGGGGGGTGCTTTTTGATGTGGACGGGACGCTGATTGACTCCTCGTATCTGCATACCGTGGCGTGGTGGGGTGCGTTCCGCCAATACGGCCAGGACATCCCCATGGCCGCGATCCACCAGCATGTGGGCATGGGCGGCGCGCGCCTGGTGAACGCTCTGCTTCCGGCTGGACCCCACCGCCCGGCCACTGCGGACGTCCTGGCCGCCCACGGTGCCCTGTACGCCGCCAACTGGCCCGCACTAAGGGCCTTTGACGGCACTGCCGACCTGTTGACCGGCTGTCACGCCGCGGGCCTCGCCGTCGCACTGGCGTCGTCCGCGCGCACCGAGGACCTGGCGGTCATGCGGGACGTCCTGGGCGCCGGCGATGCGATTGACGCTGCTACCAGCGCCAATGATGCCAGCCGCAGCAAACCTGCCCCGGACATCCTGGTGGCCGCCCTGGCCGCCATCGGGGTGGAAGCTGCAGACGCGGTCTACGTGGGGGACGCGGTGTGGGACATGAAGGCTGCGGCGGCGCTGGGCATACCGTCGATCGGGGTCACCAGCGGCGGCATCCCCGCCGAAGCGCTCCGGGAAGCCGGGGCCGTGGAGGTCTACAGCGGGCCGCGTGAGCTGCTGGACAAGCTTGGCGCCAGTGCGATCGGCCGGCTCCTCACCCCGGATCCCGGGCAGTAAACAGCGGTTCTCCCGGTGGGTCAGGCAGTTGGCCCCGCCGTGGCAGCGTCCTCATCGCCGGCGTCGGGCGGCTTGTTCCACGTCACCAGCACATGGACGGAGCCGTCGCCGTTGCGCTGGACGTTCGTTCCGACGTCGGCCGGGACGGCCCCCATCTCCGTGATCCTGGTGCGGTACGACGCCACCAATTGCGTAAGGCTTTCCTCGGTCCATTCGCCGGGCCGTATCCGGGTGGAAATTTCGACTGGTTCCGGCTGGTAGAGCGTCATGGCTGTTCCCCTTCCTGCGGTACGGATCTGTTCTTCCTACGCTAAGAGCCTGTGGCGCGGACGACAAGGGTTTTCATCAGCATGCTTACTTTTTTGGGCGGAATCCGATAGCGTCGAAACGAGGGCAGCCGGCCCGGACCCGAGGTAAAGGAGAAGACAGTGCGAGCACTGACGTGGCAGGGAAAACGATCAGTAAGTGTTGAGGAAGTGCCGGATCCCGTCATCCAGGAACCCACTGACGCCATTGTGCGGATCACGTCCACCGCCATCTGCGGTTCGGACCTGCACCTTTATGAAGTCCTTGGCGCATATATGCACAAGGGGGATGTGATTGGCCACGAGCCCATGGGCATCGTGGAGGAAGTGGGCAGCGCGGTAACCAACCTGCGCAAGGGCGACAGGGTGGTGGTCCCATTCAACATCTCCTGCGGGCACTGCTTTATGTGCAGCCAGGGGCTGCAGTCCCAATGTGAAACCACCCAGGTCAAGGAAAAAGGCTCAGGAGCTTCCCTCTTCGGGTTCTCTGAGTTGTACGGGTCCGTCCCGGGCGGGCAGGCCGAGTACCTGCGCGTTCCCCACGCCGACTACGGGCCGGTCAAAGTGGGAACCGAGTTGCCGGATGAGCGGTACCTCTTCCTCTCCGACATCCTGCCGACCGCCTGGCAGGGTGTGCACTACGCAGACGTTGAGCCGGGCGGAACGCTGGCGGTGTTCGGGCTGGGTCCCGTGGGCCAGTTCGCCAGCCGGATCGCCGCCCACCGCGGCGTCCGGGTCATCGGCGTTGATCCGGTACCTGAACGGCGGGCCATGGCTGCCAGGCACGGCGTGGAAACGCTGGACTACAGCAAAGGCATCGCGGACGAACTGCGGGAGATGACTGCCGGCCGCGGAACTGACGCGGTGATTGACGCCGTCGGCATGGAAGCACACGGTTCCCCGCTTGCCGGGTTCGCGCACCAGGCGCTGGGGCTGCTGCCGGACAAGCTGGCACAGAAAGCCATGGAAACGGCCGGCGTGGACAAGCTCGCGGCGCTCCACACGGCCATCGACGCCGTCCGGCGCGGTGGAACGCTCTCCCTGAGCGGCGTGTACGGCGGCGAGGCAAGCCCCATGCCCCTGATGACCATGTTCGACAAGCAGCTGCAGGTGCGGATGGGCCAGTGCAACGTCCGGCGCTGGACCGATGACATCCTGCCGCTGGTGGAGGACGACGCCGATCCGCTGGGCGTGATGGACCTGGTCACCCACCGGTCCGGGCTGGACGGTGCGCCGGCCCTGTATGAGAAGTTCCAGAAGAAAGAGGACGGCTGCATCAAGGTGGTCCTCAACCCCGGAGCATAAGCCCCAACCCAACCAAGTAGCGCCACGTGCCGTCATGAGGGTTCACAACGACACTTGGCGCTACTCAGGTGGGGAAGAAAAAGTTCCTAGGTGAGTCGGACCTGGCGGTTCATGTCCTTGTACAGCAGGTAGCGGAACTCGCCCGGGCCACCGGCATAGCAGGCCTGCGGGCAGAACGCGCGCAGCCACATGAAGTCGCCGGCCTCCACTTCCACCCAGTCGTTGTTCAGCAGGTACATGGCCTTGCCCTCGAGGACGTAGAGGCCGTGTTCCATCACGTGGGTTTCCGGGAAGGGGATCACGCCGCCGGGCTGGAAGGTCACGATGTTGACCTGCATGTCGTGGGCCAGGTCGCTGGAGTCCGTAAAGCGGGTGGTCTTCCACGCGCCGTTGGTGTCCGGCATCGCGGTGGGCTCAACGTCCTTTTCGTTGGTCACGAAGGACTTGGCCTCGTGCCCTTCCAGGCGTTCGTAGGCCTTGCGGATCCACTGGAACGACGCCGGTTCGGTGGAGTTGTTCTCGACGCCCCACTCCGAGCCGGCGGCCAGGTAGGCGTAGCCGCCCTCCTCCAGCTGGTGCAGCTCGCCGTCGAGGGTGAGGCTGAGGCTGCCGCGGGTAAGGAACACCACGCCTTCGACCCCCGGCTCGAATTCAGCTTTCGGTGCGCCGCCGCCGGGGCCCACCTCGACGATGAGCTGGGAGAAGGTGGTGGCAAAGCCCGAGATGGGCCGGGCGATGATCCAGGAGCGGGTGTTCGAGAAGCCAGGCAGGTTGCTGGTCACGATGTCCGTCATCACGCCTTTGGGAATCACCGTGTAGGCCTCGGTGACGATGGCGCGCTCGGTGGTCAGGTGGCTCTGCGGCGGCAGGCCGCCCTGGGGGGTGTAGTACTTGCCCATTGGGAAGTCCTTTGCTTAGGAGGTGGAAGCGGCCAGCCGCGGGTGGGCAAGGGCCGTGAGGTGGGAAATGTCGACGCCGGTCCCCGCAAGGACCTCGTCGGCACCAACAGCGCCGCACTGGACGCCGCGGAGGACAAACGCCGCAAGGGCGCGGGCCGTGGCGGGCTCGTCCATCACGCCGCCTTCGGTCCGCTCAACGTAATTGCGCAGGCGGGCGGCAGCTGCGGGCAGGCCTTCCCGGTAGAAGGCGTAGGTGGCGGCGAACCGGCTGGGGAGCTGGGCCGGGTGCAGGTCCCAGCCCTGGTAGTAGCCGCGTTCCAGCGAACGGCGGACCAGCCGGCCGTGCAGCTGCCACGCGTTTTCCACGTTGTCGCCCACCGGGATGATGTTGGTGGACCCGTCGGAGAGCCGGATGCCGGTGCCGGCCACGGCCAGCTGCATGACTTCCTTGGCGAAGTCGGCAACGGGGTGCTCCATGGACTGGTACTCGGCCGCGATCTGCAGCGACGCGGAGTAGTCGTAGGTGCCGTAGTGCAGGCCGCTGATCCGGCCGGGCACCGCGTGCGGAAGCTGCGCCACCGGCGAGGTGCCGTCCGGTCCGAGGATCAGCTGCGGTGTTTCCACCTGCACCTCGAAGCGGAGCCTGCCGGCAGGCAGGGAGTGAACTGTTTCCAGGCGTGAGACCGCGAAGTCCATGGCCTGGACCTGCGCCACGGTGGTGACCTTGGGCAGGGTCAGGATCAGGCCCTCGGGAAGTTCGCCGGCAGCGGCCAAGCCGGACACAAACAGGTCCAGGGTCCGCAGCCCCCGGGCCCGGGTGGCGGCCTCGAAGCATTTGAACCGGATCCCGATGAACGGCGGGGCGGTCCCGGCCGCGGCTGCGGCGGCCACGGCGGAAGCCGCGGCAACGGCGGCGGCGTCCTCGGCGTCGTCGCCCCTGTCGCCGAACCCGTCCTCAAAGTCGAGCCGCAGGTCCTCGATGGGTTCGCTGGCCAGCTTGGCCGCCACCCGGGTGGACACGGCCTCGGCCAGCCCGGCGTCCTGGCCCAGGAGGTCCGCGAGCTTACCGAAGCCGCCCTTGGCTGCCACGGTAGCCAGCGCCTCGGCGCCCCAGTCCGCAGCGAACGACGGCGAGAAACGGTCAGCGGGCACGTACACCGTATGGACGGGCTGGCGGGAGCCGTCGTCGCCCGGGTAGTTGCGGTCCAGCAACCGGTCGGTGGCTGCGAGCTGCCCGTCGATGTGGGCCAGGTCCGCAGCAGAGAGGGAAGGTGTTGCCGCCATGCCTCAGCCCACCAGTTCGTAGGCAGGGGTGGTCAGGAAGTCGGTGTAGCCATCGGAAAGGCAGATGTCCCCGATGAGCCCGCTGGCCGGCTGGTAGTAGCGGAGGAACGCTTCGTCGCCCACCTCCGTGCGGAGCCGTTCGGTTTCCTCGCCCAGGATCCGCTCCACCAGGTCCTTGGTGACGGTGTTGCCGGTATCAGCCAGCACCGATTTGTTGCGGATCTGCTGCCACACCTGCGACCGGGAGATTTCCGCGGTGGCGGCGTCCTCCATCAGGTTGTGGATGGCCACGGCGCCGTTGCCCGAAAGCCACACGGCGGTGTACGCGACGGCCACGTAGAGGTTCAGGCGAAGGCCGGCTTCGGTGACCTGGCCGTCGGCGGAGGAGACGTCCAGCAGCTGGGCTGCCGTGACGGTGACCTCGGGGCGCTGCTTGTCCAGCTGGTTGGGCCTGTCGCCGAGGACCCCGTCAAAGACTTCGCGGCAGGTGGGGACGAGGTCCGGGTGGGCCACCCAGGACCCGTCGAAGCCGTCGTTTGCTTCCCGGGTCTTGTCTGCGCGGACCTTGGCGAAGGCCGCCTCGGTGACCTCAGGGTGGCGCCGGTTGGGGATAACGGCCGCCATGCCGCCCATGGCGAAGGCGCCCCGGTGGTGGCAGGTCTTCACCAGGAGTTCCGTGTAGGCCCGCATAAAGGGTGCGGTCATGGCCACGGAGGCGCGGTCCGGCAGGACGAATTCCTCGCCGGCGTCCCGGAAGTACTTGATGATGCTGAACAGGTAGTCCCAGCGGCCGGCGTTCAGGCCCGACGCGTGGTCCCGCAGTTCGTACAGGATTTCGTCCATCTCGAACGCAGCCGGGATGGTCTCGATCAGCACCGTGGCCCGGATGGTGCCCTGGCCCAGGCCCAGGAAGTCCTGCGCGAAAACGAACACGTCGTTCCACAGCCGGGCTTCGAGGTGGCTTTCCATCTTGGGCAGGTAGTAGTACGGGCCCTGGCCGTTGAGGACCAGCTGCTTTGCCACGTGGAAGAAGTGCAGGCCGAAGTCCACCAGCGCGCCTACGGCCGGCTGGCCGTTCAGCAGCAGGTGCTTTTCCGCCATGTGCCAGCCGCGGGGGCGGGCCACCACGACGGCCAGGGGCGCGTCGGTGCGGAGCCGGTATTCCTTGCCCTCATCAGAGGTGAAGGCCAGGGTGCCCTGGGCGGCGTCGCGGAGGTTGAGGATGGCGTCGATGACGTTGCCCCACGTGGGGGTGCTGGCATCCTCGAGGTCCGCGAGCCACACCTTGGCACCGGAGTTAAGGGCGTTGATGGCCATCTTGGCCGGCGTAGCGGGCCCGGTCATTTCCACGCGCCGGTCCTGCAGGGCTGCCGGTGCGGCGGCAACCTTCCAGTCGCCGGCGCGCACCTCCTGCGTTTCCGGCAGGAAATCGAGCTTGCCGGTTTCGGCAACACGCTGGCGCTTGGCGCCGCGGGCAGCCAGGAGCTCGTCGCGGGTGCCGGCGAAACGTTTGTGGAGTTCCTCCACGAAAGCCAGCGCCTTGGGCGTGAGGATTTCCTCCGCGCGCTCGATCGGCGTGGGGTCTGTGACTGTGATGGCCATTTCTGGTCCTTTCCTTGGCTGCGGGTCAGGCGGTGTGTCAGGCGTTGGCGTAAGCGGCCTCGGCCGCCGGTTCCGTTGCCTGGCCAGCCGCTGTTGCCGCCTGGGCTGAACGGGCGGCTGCTGCCACCGCTGCCGCCACATCGGCGGCCACGTGGGGATCAAAGACGCTGGGGATAATGTAGCTGGCATTAAGCTCGTCGTCAGCTACCCGGTTGGCGATGGCATCCGCGGCGGCCACCAGCATCTCCGGCGTGATGTCCGATGCGCCGGCGTCCAGGAGGCCGCGGAAGAAGCCCGGGAACGCCAGCACGTTGTTGATCTGGTTGGGGAAGTCGCTGCGGCCCGTGGCCACTACTGCTGCGTGCTTGGCGGCGATGACGGGGTCGATCTCCGGCGTGGGGTTGGCCATGGCGAACACGATGGCATCTGCGGCCATCGAGGCGACCTGCTCCTCGCCGATGACGTGCGGTGCGCTGACGCCGATGAACACGTCGGCACCCTTGAGCGCCTCGTGCAGGGTTCCGGCGAAGCCTTCCTCGTTGGTGTTGGCGGCAATCCAGCTGCGGTGGCTGTCGTTGTACGTTTCGCCGGAGTGGATGGCGCCGGAGCGGCCGGCAGCAACAATGTGCTGGGCGCCCTGGGCCTTGAGGAGCTGGATGATGGCGGAACCCGCGGCGCCAACGCCGGAGACAACGATCTTGACCTCGGCGAGGGTCTTGCCCACCACACGCAGGGCGTTGACCAGGGCTGCCAGGGTGACGATGGCGGTGCCGTGCTGGTCATCGTGGAACACCGGGATGTCCAGTTCCTCGCGGAGGCGGTTCTCAATCTCGAAGCAGCGCGGGGCGGCGATGTCCTCGAGGTTGATGCCACCGTAAACGGGGGCCATGGCCTTGGCGATCATGATGATTTCCTCGGTGTCCTGGGTATCCAGGCAGACCGGCCAGGCATCAACGTTGGCGAACTGCTTGAACAGTGCCGCCTTGCCTTCCATGACCGGCAGGGCCGCGGCCGGGCCGATGTTGCCCAGGCCCAGGACCGCCGAACCGTCAGTGAGCACAGCGATGGTGTTGCGCTTGACCGTCAGGTTGCGGGCAGCAGCGGGGTCCTCGGCGATGGCCATGCAGACGCGGGCGACGCCGGGCGTGTAGGCGCGGGACAGGTCATCGCGGTTGCGCAGGGCTACTTTGGGGACAACTTCAAGCTTGCCGCCCAGGTGCATCAGGAACGTGCGGTCCGAGACATGCTGGACCGTGACGCCGTCGAGCGCGTTCAGGGCGTCCTTCACGCGGCCGGCGTGGTCGTCGTCGGTGGTGTTGCAGGTGACGTCCACTACAAGGGTCTCGTGGTGGGACTCGGTGACGTCCAGTGCGGTGATGGCTGCGCCGGCTGCGCCGACGGCGGCGGCCAGTTCACTGGTGGCCGTGAAGCTTGAGGGTGCTTCCACGCGCAGGGTGATCGAATTTCCGGGGCTCGGGTTCGCCATTGAATGTCCTCCTGTAGGGCCCTAGCGGGCTTTCTGCTTTCGAAAAGTTTTCGTATTATGGATATTATTATCTACTTTGTGGAAATACAAGCCCCGAGGTGTTTCATGGCGTCCGGCCGCGGCCGTGCTGTAAGTTGGGACAACTAGGGCACGTCTTTTTCACCATGCGGATAAGACTTGTCGGAATCCGAGTCCACAGGAGACTGGTACATGGCTGAGAAAGCCGCCGGAGGCGTTCAGTCCGTTGAACGCGTGTTCGAACTCTTGGAACTGATCACGGACGCTGGCGGCGACGTCACCCTCAGTGAGCTGTCCTCGTCCACGGACCTGCCGCTGCCCACCATCCACCGGCTCCTGCGGACATTGGTGTCCCTGGGGTACATCCGCCAGCTGCCCAACCGCAGGTATGCGCTGGGGCCCCGGCTGATCCGGCTCGGCGAAGGCGCCAACAAACAGCTCGGCGCCGTGGCCCGGCCGCAGCTCAAGGGCCTGGTGGACCGGTTGGGGGAGACCTCCAACATGGCCGTGCTGGACTCGGACATGGTGATTTACGTGGCGCAGGTTCCCTCGCTGCACTCCATGCGGATGTTCACCGAGGTGGGCCGGCGCGCCCACACCCATGACACCGGCGTGGGCAAGGCCATCCTGGCCCAGCTGGACGACGAGGTGGTCCGCGGTATCGTGGCCCGCACCGGCATGCCCACCCCCACGGCCAAAAGCATCGGCGACATCGAAGCGCTGTTGGCGGACCTGGGCCGGATCCGGGAACGCGGCTATTCCATCGATGAGGAAGAACAGGAGCTCGGCGTGCGCTGCTTCGCCATGGCCGTGCCCAACGCGCCGACCCCCACTGCCATCTCGGTGTCCGGGCCCGTATCCCGGGTGGACTTTTCCTTCGGCGAACGGGCAGTGCCCATGCTCCGGGATGCCGCGCAGGCCATCTCGGATGAGCTCAACCGCAACTGATCCTGCCGGTCCGGACGGGCGGGTGGAGCCTGCCTGTCCGGGCTTCCGGCACGGGTCAGCGACGGCCGTTGACCCCCTCCGGGCCCGGGCGTAGCATCAGCGCATCCATTGGAAATCAACCCTGGGAGCGCTGTCATGGCAACCTTCATGGACGTGCATCACAACATGGTGGGCATTACCGCTGAGCAACTGCACGAAGCCCACAACGCCGACCTGGCAATCCAGGCGGACGAGCAGGTGGAGTTCAAGCAGGCGTGGGCGGATCCCGACTCCGGCCTGGTGTATTGCCTGTCCGAGGCGCCGGACGTGGAAGCCGTGAAGCGGATCCATGAGCGGTCCGGGCATCCCGCTGACGAATACCATCCGGTTCCCCTGGTGGTGTGAAATGAAACTGGCGCGGAACCGAGGCTGCCGGCGTTGTGCCCCCACCGCCGAAGCGCGAGATGGCACTTCGCGGCAATGTTCTTCGAAAACATTGCCGCGAAGTGCCATCTCGCGTGGGGGGTTAGTGCTCTGACGCCTTTTCGCTGGACTGGACCGGGACTTCCTTGCCGTCGCAGTCGATGAGCTTGCCGCCTTCGAAGCGGTCGCCGTCGGCCAGGCACTTCAGTTCCTCTTCCTTGACCACACGGCCGGTGCCGGCCACAAACACCGACTGGTTCTCCGAATTCCCTGCCCGCAGGTGGTTGAAGAGGAGGTTCAGCAGGATGGCCATGACGGCTGCCGAGCTGATGCCGGAGTGGAAGATGGTGCCGAACCAGGACGGGAACTGGTCATAGAACGACGGTGCGGCGATGGGGATCATGCCGAACCCGATGGACGCGGCCACGATGATCAGGTTCATGTTGTTTTTGTATTCAACCTTGGACAGCGTGCGGATTCCGGAGGCGGCAACGGTGCCGAAGAGGACCACACCGGCGCCGCCCAGGACGGGCGTGGGGACGGCTGCCACCACGCGGCCCAGGACGGGCAGCAGGCCCAGGATGACCAGGATCAGGCCGCCGGCGCTGACCACAAAGCGGCTCTTGACGCCGGTGATGGCCACCAGGCCCACGTTCTGGGCGAAGGCGCTCTGGGTGAAGGAGTTGAACAGGGGGGAGATGGCGCTGGAGAGCATGTCGGCGCGCAGGCCGTCACCGATCCTCTTGGAGTCCACCTTGGTCCCCACGATTTCTCCCACGGCGATGATGTCCGCGGAGGTCTCGGTCAGTGTCACCAGGATAACGATCAACATGGAAATGATGGCGGCGATTTCGAAGACAGGCGGGCCGAACGCGAAGGGGGTGGGGAAGGCAACGATTTCGCCCTGACCCACCTTGGAGAAGTCAGCCATGCCGAAGATGAAGGCGATCAGGGTGCCCAGGACCATGGCCAACAGGATGGACAGCCGGGAGATTGCGGCGCTGCCCACTTTGCTCAGGAGCAGGACGATTGCCATGGTGGCGGCGGCGAGGCCGATGTTGGAGACGCTGCCGTAGTTGGGGGCCTTGTTGTTGCCGCCCATGGCCCAGTTGGCTGCCACGGGCATCAGGGTCAGGCCGATGGTGGTGATGACGGTTCCGGTGACCACCGGTGGGAAGAACCGGATGATCTTGGAGAACAGCGGGGTGATGAGCAGGCCGATCACGGAGGCCACAATGACCGAGCCGAAGACCGCCTGGATCCCGCCGCCGCCGTGGACGATCGCCACCATGGTGGAGACGCCGGCGAAGGAGACGCCCTGCACCAGCGGAAGCTGGGAGCCGAAGAACGGGATGCCCACGGTCTGCAGGATGGTGGCGAGGCCGCCGACGAACAGGCAGGCGGCGATCAGCAGGCCGATGTCCTGCGAGTTCATGCCCGCAGCGGCGCCGATGATCAGGGGCGGGGCAATGATGCCGCCGTACATGGTGAGGACGTGCTGGAATCCGTAAGCGAACGTGCTTCCAATGGACAGTCGCTGGTCTTCGGGACGGCCGGTATGGGAAGTGCGCTTGCCGGCGGCAGCAGCGGCCGGCTTCTTTTTGAGGTTCATGGCAGACTTTCTGGGTTCATGGCAGACGTCTTTGTCTGGCTAACGTTGTCTGGCTGACGTGGTGCTGTCTGTGGTGCCGGTGGCCGGGCCGGGATGCGGCGCGGCCACCGGTTTTCAGGCTGGTGGTGCAGCGGGGTGCTGCAGGTGTTTGCAGGCTCAGCAGAAGCCGGCGATGCCTGACCAGGCTGCCGGGGCGGCCGCGGCGTCGTCGCGCTGGACGGTGGCCTCGATCAGGCCGTAAGGGCGGTCGGCGGCGAAGAAGACCTCGTTGGGGTTGTCCAGGCCGAAGGGGGAGAGATCCACCAGGAAGTGGTGCTTGTTGGGCATGGAGAACTTGATCTCGTCGATTTCGCTGTGCGCTTCGAGGACCTTGGTGCCCATGTCGAACAGGGTCTGCTGGAGGGCGTGCGAATAGTTCTCGGTGAAGCCCTCGAGCAGGAGGCCCTTGACGTCGTCGTAGCTCTTGTTGAAGTCCAGCGAGCTGAAGTCGGTGCCGGTCTTGAAGCGCCAGCGGGCAGAGACATCCGTGGCCAGGATGCGGTCGGTGGTCTCGGGGAGGGTGGTGTATTTGTCCCGCGGGTAGCCGGTGAAGCCGGACTGGGTGGATTTGAGGACAGTGAGGTCCTTCAGCCCGGAGATCAGGTGGCTGGTGGCGCCGTCACGGACCAGGACCGCGGTCCGGACTTCCTGGCCGTTGCGGACGAACGAGTGGTCGTGTTCGCTGCCGTGGGCCTCGATGCGGTCCCAGCTGTAGGCCTCCGCTTCCCAGCGGCCGCCGGTGACCCAGTCGAAGCTGGAGGTGAAGTGCCCGCCGAGGCGCAGGAGGAATTCCTCGGGGGAGCCGATGCCTTCGCGGGCAAAGGCGTAGATGGTGTTTTTCTGGGTATCGGTGGCCACCACGTGGGCGTTGTCGCCTTCGAGGTGGGCGGCCGAGAAATCGCCCCGGAGCTGCGAGGTGACGTTAAGGTCTTCGATTTCGTGGCGGGCTGAGTCGCGGGTGATTTTGACGACCCGGACTTCTGCCTTGCCGTACTGGTTTTCGCCGAGGATGATCTTGCTGCTCATGGTCTGTTCCCAACTTCCGGTAGTGGAACCTAGGTTCCTTCACTGAAATTAAGCGCGCATTTCGTGCGCGTTTCCGGTGTTGCCGACCCAACAAAAAAAGAGCCGGCATCGATTGATGCCAGCTCATTACGACCCTGCCTGCTGCTCCCAGGTTACGTGACCTGGGCCACGAGTTGACTAACAGCGTACTCCCGCAAATCGGTGGTGTACATCACAAAATGAAAATCCGGATTGTGACCGGCTGCCGGCCGCGCCGCTTCGGGATACCCCTTGACTGGGTGGAGGCGGTGATCCTACTATTTCGTATAGCAATAAATACTTTCCGCAATACGAAATAACGAGGAGGATTAGATGTTCCAGCACAATACGACGCCGGTGACCCCGACGCCGGCCACCGCACCCGCCGCCCAGGAGTTCTACCTTCCCCGGGGCGGCGGAATTGATCCGGACTTCCACGTGCCGGCGGACAGGGAACACGTTCCCGGCCGGATCTCCCGCTGGATCGCCGCGATCCCGGGCTTCGGCCGCCAGCGCTCCTAGCGCAGTACACCTGGCAACGCGGGTCCGGGCCGCTGCCCGACGCGCAGATTCACTCCCGCCGCGCAGATTCCCTGCCGCGCCCCAGATAACGGGGGCGTCAGGGAATCTGCGCGTCGCAGGCCAAGGAGCGCGTCGCAGGCAACGGCGCCGCCGGGGCAGAGCGATTCAGGCCCGCGCCTGCCGCGCCCGACGGCGGGCCAGGATCACTGCCAGCACCACAACGACCAGCAGGACTGCCAGCTGGCCCCACGGCACTGCTGCCGTCGATGCGGCGGCCGTTACCTCGGTACCGGGGCTGCCGGCCACGGACCACGGCTGAAGGACTACTGTGGCGTTCCCGGCAAATATGGGCCAGGTCCCCGGCAGGGTCACGGTCCGGGTGCTGCTTCCGCCGGGGATCAGTTCCGCCACGGCGCCGGAGGCCGCTCCGGCCCCCAGCAGGCCGGACGCGTCCACGTTTTCGTCGGCCAGCGCGCGGACGTTGCCGTTGTTGGTCACCGTATAGGTCACTTCCGGTGCCACCGGTGCAAACGGGTTCCACGCGGCCGGGTAGTTGACGGTGACGTCGGAGATGGCCATCGCGATGGTTTCCTCGCCTGCCACCCGCACGTTGAGCCGTGTGGCCAGGCGCCGGTCAAGTTTCACCGTGCCCTGCGCAGCGGCCGAAACGAACGAGGTCACCACCCCGCCCACATGGTCGCCTGGGCTCGCGTCGGCGGGGACCGCCAGGCTGAATGGGACTTCCCGGGCCGCTCCGGGTTGAACGGTGATGGTTGCGGCCTCTGCCGCGAACCAGCTGCCCACGCTGGCCGCGGCTGTGGCGGCCGGTTCCAGGTCAAGATGCCCGCTCGCGGACGTCACGCCGTCGGCCGCATAAACAGCGAGGTCCAGCGGCGTGCTGCCCAGGTTGGTCACCACCAGGGTGTCCTGGATGGTGGCACCGGGGTCCAGGGTGTAGGAGAAATTGCTGCGCTGTGCGGCGTCGGTGCTGCCGGGCCGGATGCTCCAGGAGAGTCCGTCTGCGGTGGTGCTGGTGGCGGCGAGTGCCTGCGCCGGCAACGCGCCAGCCAACAGGGCCAGGAGGCTGATGAGGACGACGGCGGCTGTACGGTACATGGGTCCTTCAAGGGGGAGGGGGCAGGGGCCGCCCGGAATCTGACGGCCCCGGCCATGGGTTTGTATCAGTCGCTCAGCGCGGTGATGGTGAGGGTTGAGGTGTAGGAACCTGCAGCCGTGCCGGCAGGTGCCAGCAGGTTGAGCGCGGCGTTGACGTCAACGGATCCGGCGGTGTGCCCGTTGCCCACCGATGCCAGGACAGCGGAGCTGCCCAGGCCCGGAGCGGCGGGAGCCACTGCCGCACCGGCGGCTGCACCCACGGTGTTGTTGGCCAGCGCCGGGGCCCAGCCCAGGGCGGATGCCGCGAAGGAACCGGCGCCGGAGGTGAACCCGGAGACGCTGCCGCTCAGCGACCAGCCCGACTGCCCGGAGCGCGTGTCCGTCACGGTGATGGTGGGCAGGGCGCCGGTGGCAGCAAACGATCCGGCCTGGTTCTGCTGGGCGCTGCCCAGGTTCACGGCGCCGGTGCCGGCGATGCTCCACTTGAACTCTTCGGGAGTGGTGGGGGTGGTGACGGGGACGTCGACACCGATTTCCACTGCCTGTGAGTCGTCGGACGGCTCCGGGCTGGGGGTGGTGGGTGCCGTCCAGGAGGCCGCCAGCGGGGCAGCGACCTTCTTGGGATCGGCGCCGCCGCCGGAGGAGTACCAGTAGCTTGCCTGGCCGGTCAGCTTCTGGAAATCGATGTACGACTGCGGGAAAGCACCGGCGTTGGCGCCGGTGGTGACCTGGTTGTCCACACCGGTCACCACAACGCCGCGGTAAACGGGAGTGCCGCTGAAGCCGCTCGCGGTCAGGCTGGCATCCGTGAACTTGGCCAGGTCGATCACGCGGGGGCTGATGGCCTCCCACTTGGTGGTGTCCTCCATGCTGGCGCCGTAACCGCTGGCGGTGGCGGTGAGGGTGGCGGTGCCGTCAGCGTTGACCGTCAGTTCAGGATCGGAGGCCGTCCAGTAGGTCAGGCCGCCGTAGAACACCGCTGTGAAGTCGCCGTCCCACTGCACTTTGGCGGTACCGGCAGCGGCGTCCACCACACCGGTTCCCGCGGAGAGGACCACCTGGTTATTGGTGCTGCTGCCGGGGGCCGGCGTGACGGGGGTACCCGCGGCGCCGATGCATTTGGTGGCCCAGGTGGGGGCTACCTTGGTGGCGTTGGCGCCGTCCTTTTCGATGCTGACGTTCCCGGCCGATGCGGCGTAGAAGCCGTCCGCCTCGGTCCAGACACGGCTGGAACCTGTGTTGCCGGCCTTGCCTGCCGACAGGTAGTTGCAGCCGCCGAAGTAGGAGCCGCCGCCGGCTTCCTGGCTCAGGCCCCAGCGCAGGGTGACGTCGGTGATCGAGCTTTCGGCGGCCTGTGCTGCGGGGGCAAAAACCCCGCTGAGGGCGGCCACAGCGGCCGCTGTGCCGAGGGCTGCTGCAAGGCGGCCGGTTGCGGAATGTCG
Organism: Arthrobacter sp. ZBG10; assembly: GCF_001238605.1. Taxonomy (NCBI): domain Bacteria; kingdom Bacillati; phylum Actinomycetota; class Actinomycetes; order Micrococcales; family Micrococcaceae; genus Arthrobacter; species Arthrobacter sp. ZBG10. The sequence goes on from NZ_LFQH01000033.1 coordinate 68,959, forward strand.
TTTCATGGTTCCTCCGTTGATGCGTTTACGGGATGCGATGGTTTTCCTGAAGCCCCGCCGCGGACAGCGGCGGGAGGTCTTTTGGTGCCGGGCAGGACCAGCCAGCCCCGGCGGAAGCCCAGCACGGCGATGCCGGCCAGGGCGAGAAGGCCTGCCAGTGCCCATAGGAAGGTGTCCCGGAGGTTCACCAGATCCTGGGCCGTGGCAGGAGGTATCAGGCTGTTGCCCAGCCAGGTCGCGGCGGCTGCAACGGCAGTGACCGGCCCGGCCACGGCGGGCAGGGCTGTCGGGGCCGCCGCGTCGGCGCGGGGAACAGGGGCGGGGCCGGCCGCCGTCGGCCGCGGATCCTGGCCGGACGCGGAGCCTGTGCCCGGTGCCGCTTCCGGCGGCGTAACGGCCGGCGGTTGGACGGGGACGGGGTTGGCCGCGTCATAGCTGACGTACAGGGGCAGGGCCGGTTTGGCGTAGTCGCGCAGGCCCCCGGAGGAGTACCAGTAGGCCTGCTGCCCGGTGTTGCCCTGGAAATCGATGAAGTCCTGTGGGAAGGCGCCCCAGTCCGCTCCGGTCCTGGCCTGGGCCGGTCCGTCCGCTCCGGGGGTGGTGGCAACGCCGCGGTAGTCGGGGATGGCGGTGATGCCATTGGCGCCAAGCTCCACGTTGGAGAGGGTGGCCAGGGTGATGGTGGTGGGCGCAAGTTCCACCCACTTGGCGGCGTTGGCCCGGTCCGAGCCGTAACCGGAGGCCGTGGCGGTCAGGGTTCCCTTGCCGTTGGCGATGTTCAGTTGCGGATCCGTGGCCCACCAATAGGTCAGGCCGCCGTAAAACACCACGCTGAAGGAACCTTCCCACCCCAGCTGTGCGGTGCCGGCGGCGACGTCCACCTGTCCGGAGCCGGAGCCGAAGACCACTTGCGCGCCGGTGCCTTTTTCCGCCGGACCGGTGCCCACCGCACGGCCGGCAGGGTCCTGGCATCTGTCGTTCCACGTGGATGTTTCCCAGGAACCGCTGCTGGTGGGTTTCTGGATGGTGACGTTGCCGCTTTGGGGGCTGTAGAAGCCGTCGGCCGCCGTCCAGGGCCGGGAACTGCCTGAGTTTCCGGGCACGCCGGCGGACAGGAAGTTGCAGCCGCCAAAGAAGGAGCCGCTGCCGGCTTCGGTGTTGATGCCCCAGCGGAGCTGGCCGTTGGTGGTGTTGCGGTCACCGGTGGCGGGGATGGTCACGGAAATTTCGACGGCGGATCCACTGCCGGTGCCATCCCCGGCGTTGCCATCGCTGGCAGCTGCGCCCGGCGGGGCCAGGCCGGCCAGGGCGCCCAGGGCCAGGGCGGCTGCCGCCGTTGCGGGCCGCCACCATCCGGCGCTCACGCTGTGGCCGCCGGGGTGTTTCCGCGCCGGGGTTTGGTTGCCCGCCGCCGCAGGATGGCGGTGACCAGCGACGTAAGCACCAGAAGGAGCAGGATCCCGCCCGCTGCCAGCACGGCGGAAAGCGGCCACGACCAGCCCGTCCCGGCGTCTGCGGTGGAGGTCTGCGCGTTGAGGAGTGCGGCGTCGGCCACCACGGAGAATTCCGCCTGTGCCGTGGTCCCGGACGCTGCGGCAGCCACCTTGATGACGTGGGTTCCGGCGCGCATGTCTGCGGGAAGCTGGACGGCGCCGGCCACCTCGCCATGCTGCCCGGCAACCAGCGCCCCCGCTCCCACCAGGCCGGCGCTGACGCTGGCGCTGACCTGTTCACCCGGCAGGAAGCCCCGGGCGTTGAAGGTCAACACCCGTCCGGCGATGATGGTTTTGCTGTCCACGCCGAGGGAAGCAGGGCCTGCCGGGACGGCACCCGGTGCAGCCGCCGCGCCGGGGACTACCGAGCTGCCGGTTCCTTGGGCCGCGCCGGCCTGCGCCGTTCCGCCCGGGGCTGCGCTGCCGGGGGCCTTGTTCGCTTCCCCGGTTGCCTGCCCCGTGAAACTGATGGGCGTAAAGCTTTCATTTTCCGGGTTGGCCACGCCATGGGCGCCGATGGTAATGATGCCGCAGGTGACCGCCAGGCAGTCCACGGTTTTGCTGGCGCCGGACCTGTCCAGGGCGGAGAACGAGGCCCCGGGGATGGTCAGCTGGACGGACCAGGCCCCGTCAGTACCGAGCGTCCCGCCATTGGCTGAAGCGGCGGTACCGGAACCGGGAAAGGCGATAAAGCGTTGGTAGCCCTGGTTGTCCCTGGCTTCGCTGTCCGGAACGTAGAGGAGGTCAGTGCCGGTTTTGCCGCCCGCACTGGGCTGCCAGGCGCCGTCGCTGACCCAGCCAAAAAATACGTAGACCCCGCCGAAGCCGCCCTGGATGGATTGGAATCCGTTGCCGGTGAGGCTCACGGTGGTGGGACTGCCTGCGGCCGCCTGGTTGCCGCCCAGCGGTGAGCTGATGCTGACCCTGCCGGCGGCCCGGGCTTCCGTGCCTGCCGCAAGCTGGGCGACAGGCAGGGCCATGGCGCCCAGGGTGATGGCTGCCGCAGCCGCGGCGGCGCGCCGGCGGAGGGGGAACTTCATGGCGTTTCCTTTGATGCAGGGACAAGGGGTGCAGGGAGTGGTGCGGCGGGACGCAGCGGCAGGACCGCCAGGCCCCCGGAGCCGGGGTGGTCGATAACCACCACAGGATGCTGGTACACCTCTTCCAGCAGCTCCGCGGTCAGGACCTTGCGGGGGCTGCCTACGGCCCGGACCTTGCCCTGCTGGAGCAGGACGATGCGGTCCGCGTACGCGCTGGCGAGGGACAGGTCATGCAGGACCACCACAACGGCGGCTCCTGAGTCGGCCCGGCGGCGGACTTCGCTGAGCACCAGCTCCTGGTACCGCAGGTCCATGGCCGCGGTTGGTTCGTCCAGCAGCAGCACCGCCGTTTCCTGCGCGAGGGCACGGGCAAACGAGGTGCGGGCCATCTCCCCGCCGGAGAGCGAGGGGAAACTGCGGCCCGTGAGGTTCCCGGTCCGGGTGCGGGCCACTGCCGTGCTGACGGCCCGGCTGTCGCCGGTTTCGTGGCGGGTGTTGTGCCAGGGTGCGCGACCCATCCCGACCACCTGGGCCACGGTGAACGCGAACGACACCCTGGCTTCCTGCAGCTGGACGGCACGGTGGCGCGCCAGGTGGGCCACCGGAATCTTGTCCAGCCTGGTGCCGCCGAGTTCCACGTGGCCTTCCGAGCAGGCCTCGTCCCCGGCCAGTGCCGCCAGGAGTGTGGACTTGCCGGCCCCGTTGGGGCCCACCAGCGCTACGACCTCGCCGGCATGCACAGCCAGGTCGATGCCGGCCAGGATGCGGGTTCCGGCCAGGGTGACCCCCGCGCCGAAGGCTGCCAGGGCCGGTGCGGCCGTGGTCTCCCGGGTGGACGAAGTTTCCGGGTTGGCCCGGGCAGCCGGGACGGCGGCCTGCACCGGCGCCTCGGTTCCGGCGCTCACTGCCAGCCGCCCGCACCGCGGCGGGTACGCCGGATCAGCCAGAAGAAGAACGGGCCGCCCACCAGGGACGTCAGCATCCCGATGGGCAGGTCAGCGAACGGCACCAGGGTGCGGGCGGAGGTGTCCGCCGCCAGCAGGAGGAGCGCGCCGCCCAGGGCGCTGGCCGGCAGCAGGACCCGGTGTCCGGGGCCCGCAACCATCCTGATGATGTGCGGCACCACCAGTCCCACAAACGCGATGATGCCGGCGAAGGCGACGGCGGCGCTGGTCAGGATGGCCACCAGGACCACCACCTGGATCCGCAGGCGTTCCACATTCAGGCCAAGGTGCCGGGCCGGGCGCTCGCCGAGGGACAGCAGGTCGAGCTTCCCCGTAAACAACAGGGCGAGGGCAATGCCAACAATGGTGATGGGCCCAACGATGGCCACATGTTCCCACCGGGTGCCGTTCAGGCTGCCCAGTTGCCAGAAGACAATCTGCTCGCGGGCCGACGTGTCGGCCAGGAACGTCATCAAGGCAATGATGGCTCCGCCCACGGCGTTGACGGCGATCCCGGTCAGGACCAGGGTGACCACCTCCGTGCGGCCGCCCTGCCGTGCCGTCACGTAGACCAGTGCCGTGGCAGCGAGCCCGCCCAGGAAGGCGGCCACCACCAGGGTCCAGTTGCCCAGGAAGTCCAGTTGGAAAACGATCGCAATGCAGGCGCCGGCCGCTGCGCCGGAGGAGACGCCCACCACGCCGGGCTCGGCCAGCGGGTTGCTGAACACACCCTGCATCAGGACTCCTGCCGTGGCCAGGGCGCTGCCGATCGCCAGGGCCAGGACCACCCTGGGGAACCTGATGGACCACAGCGCGGACTCGGCATACTGCTGTTGGGGGAGGGGGCCGGCGGGGATGCCGATCCGGTGCAGGACCGAGCCCAGCACCTCACCGGCGCTGATGCCCATCTGGCCCAAGCCTGCGGAGACAAAGACCAGGACCAGGAGCGCCGCGGCCAGCGTGCCGAACAGGAGGCCGGTGCGGGTACGGTTTCCGGCCGGCGTGGTTGGAGCCTGTGCTGCGCCGGTTCCGGTGCCCGATGGTGCAGGCAGGGTCCCGGGGGCGTCGAGCTTCAGGGGCGCCGGCAGCGCCGTGACGGATTGGCGCAGCCCGACGCCGGTCATCCTGCGACCGCCGCGGACGTGCTGGCCGGCGCGTAAATGGCAACGGACAGGGCTTCCAGGACGCTGGCGGTGTTGGGGCCGAAGCTCAGGACGTCGTTGTCCGCCATGTCCACGATCCGGCGCTTTTCCCCGGCCGGGGTGTGGGCAAGCGAGGGGACGCTGGTCAGCAGCCCGTCCACGCCGTCCACCGATTCCAGGCCCTTGGTCATCATGAGCACCACATCCGGCCTGGCCGCCACCAGCGCCTCATCGGTCAGCGGCTGCATGCCCTGCATGCCGGTTTCCGCTGCCACATCCACTCCGCCCAGCGCCGTGATGAGCGAATCGGTACCCGACCCGGGCCCGAACAGGTAGTAGATGCCGGACTGGCCGCGGGCGTAAAGGAATACCATGCGCAGCTTCCTGCCGTCGGGCGGCGTGATCCCGGCAATGGCTGCCGTGATTGCGCTGATGGCGTCGGCGGTCCGCGCGGCCAGCCGATCGCCGTCGGCCGGCACGCCCAGGGCGTCGGCCACCTGCTTGATGAGTGGTCCCACGTTGTCCATGGACCGGTGCGAATCAACCACCACCAGGGGAATCCCGGCTTCCCGCATCTGCAGGACGGCATTCCACGGCCCCAGGCTGGAATCGGTGATGATCACTGTTGGTGCGAGTTCCAGGATGGCTTCGGCACTGAGTTCGTGGCCGTTCTGCGTCACCAGCGGCAGGCCGGCGATTTCCGGGAAGCCTGAGCTCACGTCACGGCCCACCACGTTGGCGCCCAGTCCCAGTTCGAAGACCGTGCGGGCCGTGGTGCCGTACAGGTCGATGGCCAGGATCCGGCTGGTGTCCGCCACCGTCACCGTGGTGCCCTGGCTGTCCGTGACCGTCGCGGGCAGGACCTGCTCCTGGGGGGAATCCAGCGGGTCAAGGTCCGGGCTGTTGAGCACGGCCGTCGAGGGCCCCACATAGGCCTGGGGATCCTCGAGCACCACGGCATCGCGCAGGGCCACGCCCGGCTTACTGCCAGCGCCTGCCCCGGCAGTTGAACAACCGGCCAGGGCAAGGCACAGGGCGACGGCGGCCACCCACCGAAGGGTCCCGCGCCGGCGGGCAGGGGCTGCTGTCCCACGCCATGCTGCGGCGTTGACAGCACGCACTGCCGGTCGTTTCGGCTGGTTTTTGAGCATGGTTCTCCCCCGAAGATGGGCATGCTAAGCCGCACCTGGACGTGTGTTTTATTGGATTCAGGCCGCTGAACAGGCATGATGCAGTTCTGCTGGCGCTAAGGTGAGGCTAGCCTAACATTAAGTTTCAGCATTACGTCACAAAACTCTTACCTATCTCCGAAGAGTGTGACAGAGTGTCATCAAACGCCCCGACCGTGGCGATCCGACCACCCTCACTGGAGTCTCCATGACAGCATTTTCCGAACAGCTCAAGGCGCATACGGCTGCCGCACACCAGCACGCCGAGGACGCCGGATTCGTCACCGAACTCCTCGCCGGCAGGCTGGACCGGGGCCAGGTCGGGGCGTTGCTGCTGCAGAACCTGATCATCTACCGCGCCCTCGAGGAGGCGCTTGCCGCCAACCAGGACCCGCGCCTGCAGGCGTTCGCCGATCCGGCACTGGCACGGGTGCCCGCCCTGGAACAGGACCTCCAGGTGCACTTCGGTGCAGGCTGGGAGAGCTTGCCGGCCGAGGCCAACCTGTACGTGACGCCCGGCGCCAGGGCGTATGCGGACCAGTTGGCCGCGATGGGGCCGGGGTCCCTGGCGTACCTCCTGGCCCACCACTACGTCAGGTACCTGGGGGATCTTTCGGGTGGCCAGATCATCTCCACCCTGGTCCAGCGGCACTACGGACTGGGTCCTGAGGGGCTGAACTTCTACGCCTTCGACGGCGTCGGCAAACTCAAGGCCTACAAGGACGCCTACCGGCAGCGCCTGGATGACGTGGAGCTCTCCGGGTCGGAACGCGCCGACGTACTGGCCCACGCCGCCACCGCGTTCGAAACAAACCGGCAGGTGTTTGTGGATCTGATGGCGCACCGGCTGGGGTCCGGTATCCCCAGCTGAAACCGACGCGCAAATTCACTGCCGACCCGCATATTCCCCGGCGCACCCGGAATAACGGGGGCGCCAGGGAATCTGCGCGTCGAAAAGTAAACTGCGTCAGGATCCCGGCTTACCCGGCCATTGCCGGCCGGCCCAGGGGTCGTAGTCGGCGATCAGTTCCTCCTGAGCCGGACGCTCCGCCTCCGGAATGTGCTGCAGGTTCACCCGGACCCGGTACCAGGGCGAGCTGGAGCCACGCATCCCGTCCACCAGGACATCCGCCGGCTGCAGGGCGGCCACGATGCCGGCGTGCCGGGACTTCCATTCCTCTAGGGCGGCCAGCGCTTCCGGCTTGGTCCGGGTGCGGGCCACCTCCACCAGGGGCATCACCGACTGCCGCCGGCCGGACCCGTCCCCACTGCGCGGCGGCTTTTCCGCGGGCCCGAGTTCTGCGGCCAGCGCCAGCAGCCCGTCGAGGCGGCCCACCGAGGAATCGATACCGGCGTGTGGATCGCCAATGGCTGCGAACCGTTCCAGCACGGTGCGGACGGTGAACTGCGCGGGCAGGGCGGTACGGACTTCGTCCCAGGTCAGCGGCGTGGAAACCCGCGCGTCCGGCAGGGCCCGGACGGAATAGGCAGAGGCCACGGTGCGGTCCTTGGCGTTCTGGTTGAAGTCCACAAACACGCTCTCGCCGCGCTCCTCCTTCCACCACCGCGCCGTGGCCAGGCCCGGGGCCCGGTTCGCCACCTCGCGGGCCAGGGTCTCGGCAGCCAGCCGGACGTCCCGGTAGGACCACTCCGGGGCGATGCGCACCAGGATGTGGAGTCCCCGGGAACCGCTGGTCTTCGGCCAGCCGGCCAGGCCGACGTCGTCCAGCACCTCCCGCACCACATACCCGACGTCCACGATCCGCGACCAGTCCACGCCGGGCATCGGGTCCAGGTCCACCCGGAGTTCGTCCGGGTGTTCCAGGTCCTCCGCGCGCACCGGGTGCGGATTCAGGTCCAGGCAGCCAAGGTTGACCACCCACGCCAGGCCCGCAGCGTCCCGGATCACTGCCTCCTCCGCCGACGTGCCGGACGCATAGTGCAGCGTGGTGGTGTCAATGAAGGCGGGATGGTTCTCCGGCACCCGCTTCTGGAAAAACGGCTCGGCGTCGATGCCCTTGGGGAAGCGCTTGAGCACCATGGGCCTGCCGCCGGCGCCCCGCAGGGCACCCTCAGCGACGGCCACGTAATACTTCACCACATCCAGCTTGGTCAGCCCGGGTTCCGGGAACACCACCTTGTCCGGGCTCGAGATGCGGACCTCGGCACCGTTAACGGTGAGGACTTCAGCCGGCGTCTTCGACGGGGTCATGCGGCCACGCTAGCAGCCAGGTCAGCCGGCAACCAGCCTTCGCGCCGCCGTCGAATGTTCCGCGATCAACCCGGCAATGTCGAGGCCCGGGATCTGGCCGTCCACCACCCGCCACTGGCCGCCCACCATCACCCGGTCCGCACGGTCGGCGCCGCAGAGCAGGAGGGCGGCGATGGGATCGTGGCTGCCGGAAAACCGCAGCTCATCCAGGGTGAACAGGGCCAGGTCCGCCTGCATCCCGGGTGCCAGCTGGCCCAGTTCCGGCCGGCCCAGGACCGCCGCCGAGCCACGGGTGGCCCAGCCCAGGGCGCGCTCAACGGGCACGTCCGCGCCGTAGCGGAGGCGCTGGAGGTAGAGCGCCTGGCGTGCTTCCAGGATCATGTTCGAGGCATCGTTGGACGCCGAACCGTCCACACCCAGCCCCACGGGGACGCCGGCGGCCTCCAGTTCCAGGACCCGGGCGGTGCCCGAGGCCAGCCGCATGTTGGAGGTGGGGCAGTGCGCGACGGCGGTGCCCGCGGCGCCCAGCCGGCGGATCTCGTCGTCGCTGAAGTGGATGCCGTGGCCCAGCCAGGTGCGGTCCGTCAGCCAGCCGACACTGTCCAGGTAGTCAACGGTCCGCAGGCCAAACATCTCCCGGCAGAAGTCTTCCTCGTCCAGGGTCTCTGCCAGGTGCGTATGCAGGCGGACGTCCAGGCGGCCGGCCAGCAGGGCACTTTCGGCCATGATTTCCTTGGTGACCGAGAACGGAGAGCACGGGGCCAGGGCAATCTGGATCACGGCGTCCGCACCCCGCTCGTGATACTGGCCGATCAGCCGTTCGCTGTCCGCCAGCACCACCTCCGGAGCCTGCACCGTGGACTGCGGCGGCAGGCCGCCGTCGTCCGTTCCCAGCGTCATGGACCCGCGCGTAAGGGTGGCGCGCATGCCAAGCCGCCGCACAGCCTCCACCTCGATGTCGATGGCGTGTTCCAGGCCGTCCGGGAAGAGGTAGTGGTGGTCCGCGGCGGTGGTGCACCCGGACAGCAGGAGCTCGGCCAGGGCCACTGTCGCGGCGAGTTCGAGGTCCCTTGGTGTCAGCCGGGCCCATACGGGGTACAGGTTCTGCAGCCACGGGAACAACGGCGCGTTGGCCACGGGCCCCCAGGCGCGGGTGAGCGTTTGGTAAAAGTGGTGGTGCGTGTTGATCAGGCCCGGCATCAGGACGTGCCGGCCGGCGTCGAACGTGGTCTCGCAGGGCGTGGCGGGCTGCTGGCCCGCGGCCAGGACCTCCACGATCACGCCGCCGCTGACCACTATGCCGCCCGAGGCGTCCAGGTGGTTGGCGGTGAAAGCCGCCTGCGGGTTCCGGATCCAGAGGCGCTGGTTGCCGGCGGAAGGAGTGGGCTGGGTCATGGGGCTGTCCTTGTCTGAGCGAAGCGGCGGTAAATCCAGCTCAGTGAAGCCCTGTCTGCTGATCCAGGTGACCGCAGCGATGTGCGGCTGGGTCCAGCGTAGGGAACGCCGGCGGTGGCCGTCAACGGCCCGAATGTGACCGGCCGGTCTGTTGGCGGGAGGGACGGGCGGACCGGGGCCTGGAACGGCGGCTTGAAGCGGCGGCGGAAATCCGACGCCGTGAGCCAGCCGAAACATGAATTTCACATTGCGAAATTAAGTTTCCAGAAACTATGGCGCGGACCACAGGTGTGGTGCTAATCTCAATTTGCCAAAGGCGGGCACCCGGACCCCGGGAAGCTATCTACCAGGCGCAACTTAACCTTCACAGCAAATGCTGAAGCCTGGTAACCGTCGCACCTGGTCCCCTTGGTCCTGCACCCGGCTATCCGGCTTCCCGGCAAAGGGAGTCGCATCATGAGTACCACCGTCACGGCCGAACAGTTTTTGGCCAGATCCATCAGGCTGGCAACAGCCAACGTCCTCAACAGCGGCGGGCCCTTCGGCGCCATGATCGTCACCGCGGACGGAAAGACGTTTGATGGCGTCAACCGGGTCACCGCGGACAACGATCCCACGGCCCACGCAGAAGTCACCGCGATCCGCACCGCGTGCCGGGAGCTCGGCACGTTCGACCTCAGCGGAGCCGTCCTCTACACCAGCTGCGAGCCGTGCCCCATGTGCCTCGCCTCGGCCCTCTGGGCACGCGTGGAACGGGTGGTGTTTGCCGCCGGCCGGCATGACGCCGCCTCCGTGGGATTCGATGACGCCGTCTTTTACGAGTACTTCGAAAACCAGGACCGGGATGCCCTGATGCCCGTGTCCAAACTGGTGCTGGCCGGCCCCGACGCCCCGGCGCCGCTGGAGCCGTTCAACACCTGGAACACGCTCGAATCCAGGATTGATTACTAGGCCCGGTGGCTGAGATGACTATTTTGGACAATTCACACGGGGAGCAACCGGCTCCGCAGGCACGCACCACCCAGGCGCCCACGCCGCCGGAAAATTTCCTGGACCGCTTCTTCCAGATCACCAAGCGTGGATCCACCCTGGCCCGCGAATTCCGCGGCGGCCTGGTCACGTTCTTCACCATGGCGTATATCGTGATCCTCAACCCCCTGATCCTGGGCGGGTTCAGCGCGGACAACGCCCCCACGGATGTGGCCGGCGGCTGGCTGTCCGCCGCACAGGTGGGCGCCGTCACCGGCCTCACCGCCGGCGTTATGACCATCCTGTTCGGGCTGGTGGCAAACCTGCCGTTCGGACTGGCCGCCGGGCTGGGCATCAACTCCTTCCTGGCCGTCTCCGTAATCCAGGAAGTCACCTGGGCCGAGGCCATGGGACTGGTGGTGATCAACGGCATCCTGATCGTCCTGTTCGGCGTCACCGGTGCCCGGACCGCGATCTTCCGGGCCGTCCCCAAGGAACTCAAGGCCGCCATCACGGTGGGCATCGGCCTGTTCATCGCCTTCATCGGCTTTGTGGACTCCGGTTTCGTCCGGCCCACGGCAGGCGGCCCGCCCGTCCAGCTTGGCGACGGCGGCTCCATTACCTCCATCCCCACCCTGGTTTTTGTGGTGGGCCTGCTCGCCATGGGCATCCTCGTGGCGCGGAAGGTCCAGGGCGGCCTGCTGATCGGCATCGTGGCCACCACGTTCCTGGCAGCCGTCGTGGAAGCCTTCCTGAAGATCGGCCCGGCCAGCGCCACCAACCCCGGCGGCTGGCACCTGAACACGCCGGTCCTCTCCGGCCAGCTGGTCTCGGCACCGGACTTTGGCCTGGTGGGCCAGTTCGACGTGTTCGGTGCGTTCGGCCGGATCGGCGGACTCGCCGCCACCATGCTGGTCTTCACCCTGGTGTTCACCAACTTCTTCGACGCCATGGGCACCATGACCGGCCTGGCCAAGAGCGCCGGCGTCGCCCATAAGGACGGGACGTTCCCGCGCCTCAAGTCGGCCTTCATTGTGGAAGGCTTCGGCGCCGTGGCCGGCGGAGCAACCTCAGGATCCTCCAACACCGTCTATATCGACTCCGCGGCAGGGATCGGCGAAGGCGCCCGCACCGGCCTGGCGTCGGTGGTCACCGGTGTCCTGTTCCTGGGTTCGATGTTCCTCACGCCGCTCACCAGCGTGGTCCCGATTGAGGTGGCGGCCGCAGCCCTGGTGGTGGTGGGCGCCATGATGATGGCCCAGATCCGCGAGATCAAGTTCACCAAGTTCACGGTGGCACTGCCGGCCTTCCTCACCATCGTGACCATGCCGCTGAGCTACTCGATCGCCAACGGCATCGGGGTGGGCTTCGTCAGCTGGGCGATCATCGGCGCGGCATCCGGGAAGGCGAAAAAGATCCATCCGCTGATGTGGGTGGTCAGCGCCGGCTTCCTGGTCTACTTCGCCCGCGGGCCCATCAACGCCCTGCTGGGCGCCTGACCCGCGCGGTTCCTTCCCCCAACCACCCCTGACCGACGACAATATGGACACCACCGCCACGCGGCAGAAGGAGCACCGACATGCTTGACCTGATCCCTTCACTGCGCGGCTGGTTACCCACCGTTGCCGGCGGACCGTTCGCGGTGGCCACCATCGTGGCGGCCACCGGATCGGTTCCCCGGCCCGTGGGAACGTCCATGCTGGTCGCCGGCAGCGGGTCCATCCTGGGCAGCCTCTCCGGCGGCTGCGTGGAAGGCGCCGTGGTGGCGCTGGCCATGGCGGCAATGGACGACGCCGGCCCCCGCCGGCAGCGGTTCGGTTTCAGTTCCGCTGATGCCTTCGCCGCCGGGCTCACCTGCGGGGGCGAGCTGGACATCCACGTCGAGCCCGTCCCCGCCGTGGATCCGGGCGGGATGGCTGCGGGCCAGCCGCTCCGGACCGCGCTTGTGGCCCTGGCAGCAACCGGCCCGGACCAGCCTGTGGGACTGGTCCGGCGCCTGGCCGTCCCCGGCCGGCCCGGCCAGGCAGTGGTGGTCAGCAATCCGGGTGAAGCATCTGCTGTCCTGCCCGGCCTGGCGGAACTGTGCAACCAGCAGGACCGCCGGGCCGGAGCCTGGCCGGCGCCGCTGGCCCAGGCCGCTGCCCTGCTCCGCCGCGGCGGCTCAGGGCTGGTGGGGCTGACCCAGGCGGGCTCCTGCCCGCCGGACCTGCACAGCCAGGAGCCGGCGTCGGCCGTCCTGCTGGTGGAGTCGCGCATCGCGGCACCCCGGATGCTGGTGTTCGGCGCCAACGACTTCGGCGCCGCGCTGCTCCCCGCCGCCAAGCTGCTGGGCTACCACGTCACCCTGGTGGACGCCCGGCCGGCCTTTGCCGCCCAGCCCCGCTTCGCGGCCGCCGACCAGGTGGTGGCGCAATGGCCGCACCGCTACCTGGCCGATGAAGCGGCGGCCGGCCGGCTGGATGGCCGCACCGTGGCCGCCGTCCTGTCCCACGACCCCAAATTCGACCTGCCGCTGCTGGAAGCGGCGCTGGCCCTTGACCTCGCCTATGTTGGCGCCATGGGGTCGCGCCGGAGCCACCTTCAACGGGTGGACGACCTGCTTGGCGCGGGAATCCCGGCGCACCGGATCGCCCGGCTGCATTCACCCATCGGACTGGACCTCGGCGCCGAAACCCCCGCGGAAGTGGCAGTGTCCATCACCGCCGAACTGATCGCCGCCCGCAGCCGTGCCGCCACCGGCATGCCCCTGCGCGAGGCAAGCGGTCCCATCCATCACCTACCCGCTGCATCTGCAGCCCCTATGACCCAGCAGGAGATCGCATGGACATGAACACCATTGAGGCAGTGGTTCCCACCACCAACCCCGCGCAGTGGCGCGACGGCGATGCCTGGCTGGCCGGCGGCACCGTCCTCTTCTCCTACGGCAGCTACGCGTTTGGCCCCGAGCCGCTCACACGCCTTCTCGACCTGGGCAGCGCCGGGTGGACGCCGGTCACTGTAACGGACACCGGAATCGAACTCGCCGCCACATGCACGGTGGCGGAACTGTATGCGCTGCCCGCGGCCGCGACCGGCCGTTCCTGGCCCGGGCTGGACCTCATCCGGCCCTGCTGCGACTCCTTTGTTGCCTCCTTCAAGGTGTGGAACATGTCCACCGTGGGCGGCAACATCTGCACCTCCCTGCCGGCGGGCCCCGTCACGTCACTGTGCGCGGGACTGGACGGCGTGGCCACCATCCTGGGCCCCGGCGGCTCCAGCCGGACCCTGCCGGTGGCTGACCTGGTCACCGGCGACGCCACCAATGCGCTGGCACCCGGCGAACTCCTGCGCAGCATCCACGTGCCGGCGTCGGCACTGTCTGGCCGGGTGGCATTCCGGCGACTGTCACTGAGCAACCTGGGCCGGTCCGGGGTGCTGCTGGTGGGAAGGCTCGACGGCGGGACCGCCCTGGTGCTGACCGTCACCGCCGCCACTACCCGGCCCGTCCAGCTGCGGTTCGAGGGCATCCCGGCGGCCCCGGCCCTGGCCGCCGCTCTGGATGACGCGATCGCCCCTGACCTGTACCACTCCGATATCCACGGCCTGCCGGACTGGCGCCGCGACATGACTTACCTCCTCGCCGAGGAGATCCGCGCCGAACTCGGCGCACCGGAAGGAACGCCCGGCCTGCAGGTCTCCGGCGACTTCTGGCCGCCGCAGCCCGGGTCCACGCCGACCGCAGCGGTCCCGCCAGGGCCCATCCCGGCTGGATCGATCCCGCCTGCGTCCGGCACCACCAACCAGGAAGGGGCCTGAGCATGGCCATCAGCATCAACGGAACGGCCGCAGACGCTGCGCCCCGCCCGGGCCAGTGCCTCCGGACGTTCCTGCGCGAGCAAGGCAACTCCGGCGTCAAAAAGGGCTGCGACGGCGGGGACTGCGGCGCCTGCACCGTCCACGTTGACGGCACCCCGGTGCACAGTTGCATCTACCCGGCAGTCCGGGCGGAGGGCCACGCCGTGACCACCATCGAGGGGCTGGCCGCCACCGCGGCCGAACCCTCAGAGTCTGGGCTCCACCCGGTCCAGCAGCAGTTTATGGAGCGGCAAGGCTTCCAGTGCGGGTTCTGCACCGCCGGCATGCTGATGACAGCGGCAACCTTCGACGCCGAGCAGGAAAGCAACCTGCCCCGCAGCCTCAAGGGCAACCTCTGCCGGTGCACCGGCTACCGGGCCATCGGGGACGCGATCTGCGGCCACGCCGGGCACCCCGCGCCGGAGGGGCCCGGCTCGGGCATCGCCGGGGACAGCCAGCCCGATCCGGTCCCCGGCCAGTTGGGCGACGACGTCCCCGCGCCCGCCAGCCGGGCAGTGGTCACCGGTGCCGCCCGCTACACGCTGGACCTCCCTGTGGCGGAGCAGCAGGCGCTGCTGCACCTGAAGATCCTGCGCTCCCCGCACGCCTCCGCCCGGGTCCTGTCCGTCGACGCCGCCGCTGCGCTGGAAATTCCCGGCGTCGTGGCCGTCCTGACCTCGGCCGACGCCCCGGAGCAGCTCTTTTCCACCGCCCAGCACGAACTTTTCACCGATGACCCGGACGACACCCGGGTCCTCGACGACGTGGTCCGTTTCATCGGGCAGCGGGTGGCCGCCGTCGTTGCGGAAACGGTGGCCGCCGCGGAGGCCGGCGTCCGGGCCCTGGCTGTTGATTACGAGGTGCTGCCTGCCGTGTTTTCGCCGCAGGACGCCCTGCAGCCCGGCGCCCCGCAGGTCCACGGCGACAAGGACGGTCCCATCGCCCGGATTTCCCGGCCGGACCGCAACGTGGTGGCCGAGCTCCACTCTGAGCTGGGCAGCGTGGCGGACGGTTTCGCAGCTGCCGACTTCATCCACGAACAGACCTACCGCACCCAGCGCGTCCAGCACGTGGCGCTGGAAACCCACGCAGCCATCGCCTCCGTGGACCCAGCGGGCCGGATCCAGATCCGCACCTCCAGCCAGGTCCCCTTCCTGGTCCGGCGGACCCTCTGCCGTATATTCGGGCTCCCCGAGGACGGCGTCCATGTGGTGGCAGGCCGCGTGGGCGGCGGTTTTGGCGGAAAGCAGGAAGTCCTCACCGAGGACCTCGTGGCGCTCGCGGCCCTGAAGCTGGGCCGGCCGGTCCAACTGGAACTGACCCGCACCGAGCAGTTCACCGCCACCACCACCCGGCATCCGTTCACCATCGCACTGAAGGCCGGTGCCAGCGCCGACGGCCGGCTGACAGCACTGGAACTGGACGTGGTCACCAACACCGGCGCGTACGGCAACCACGGTCCGGGGGTGATGTTCCACGGCTGCGGCGAATCGCTCAGTGTCTATAAATGCGCCAACAAAAAGGTGGACGCGCACTCGGTGTACACCAATACCGTCCCGGCCGGGGCGTTCCGCGGTTACGGGCTCAGCCAGATGATCTTCGCCATCGAATCGGCAATGGATGAGCTGGCCACGGGCATCGGCATGGATCCGCAGGAGTTCCGCCGCCGGAACATGGTCCGGAAAGGGGATGACATGCTGTCCACCCAGCCCGAACCGGAGGAGGACGTCCACTACGGCAGTTACGGGCTGGACCAGTGCCTGGACCTGGTCCGGGATGCGCTGCAGCGCGGCCAGGACAGGTACCGCGAGGCCGGACTTGATGACCTTGGCCCGGACTGGCTGGTGGGGGAGGGCCAGGCGCTGTCCATGATTGACACCGTCCCGCCGCGGGGCCACTTTGCCCACTCGAAGATCCGGCTCCTGCCGGACGGGACGTACCAGGCCGACGTCGGCACGGCGGAATTCGGGAACGGCACCACCACCGTGCACGCCCAGCTGGCGGCCACCGCGCTCGCCACGGAGTCCACCCGTGTGCAGGTCCGGCAGTCCGATACGGACCTGATCGAGCACGACACGGGGGCCTTCGGCTCCGCCGGGACGGTGGTGGCCGGCAAAGCCACCCTGGCCGCGGCGGAGGAACTGGCCGTCCGGATCCGGGCGTTTGCCGCCGGGATCCGGCAAACCCAGGCCTCGGCCTGCGTCATCCACGGCGCCACGGTGGTGTGTGACGGAACCGACGTGCCACTGACGGAGCTTGCGGCGGCGGCCGCGGAAGCCGGCGTCGAACTTGCCGCCGAAGGGCGCTGGGGCGGCACCCCGCGGTCCGTGGCGTTCAACGTCCACGGCTTCCGGGTGGCCGTGAACCGGAACACGGGCGAGCTGAAAATCCTGCAAAGCGTGCAGGCAGCCGACGCCGGCGTGGTGGTCAACCCACGGCAGTGCCGGGGGCAGATCGAGGGCGGGATCGCCCAGGCGATCGGCGCGACGCTGTATGAGGAGGTGGTGGTGGACGACGCCGGCCGCGTCACCACCGACATCCTGCGCCAGTACCACATCCCCACCTTCGCCGACGTGCCCCGGAGCGAGGTTTACTTCGCTGACACCAACGACTCCACGGGCCCGCTGGGCGCCAAATCCATGAGCGAAAGCCCGTTCAATCCGGTGGCACCCGCGCTGGCCAACGCCATCCGGAACGCCACCGGGGTGCGGTTCGCGCAACTGCCCATCGCCCGCGACCGGATCTACCTGGGGCTCCGGGAAGCGGGCAAGGTCCCGGCGGCGGAAGCGGGGGTGGGGCAGGGGCACCTGGTTTCCTGACCCCCGTTGCCCTATCACCCCTCCTCGTTGCCCTATCACTTATGGTCCCCATTCGGCCGGATGGGGACCATAACTGATAGGGCAACAGGGGGTGGGGCGGTTTCCGGAATTCAGCCGCCGCCGGGCCAACCCCTATAGTCGGGGGATGGAACAGCGGATTTTAGGCAGGACCGGACGGAACGTCTCCACCGTGGGGCTGGGCACCTGGCAGCTCGGCGCGGACTGGGGCAACGTGGACGACGCGCAGGCGCAGGAGCTGCTGGCGGCATCGGCCGAGGCCGGCGTGACCTTCTTTGACACCGCTGACGTCTACGGAGACGGCAAAAGCGAGCAGGCCATCGGCAAGTTCCTCAAGGACAACCAGGGCCTGGACATCACGGTGGCCACCAAGATGGGCCGGCGGATGGACCAGAAGCCGGAAAACTACACCCTGGCCAACTTCCGCCAGTGGATTGACCGGTCGCGGAAGAACCTGGGCACGGACACCCTGGACCTGGTCCAGCTGCACTGCCCGCCCACGCCCGTCTACAGCAACGCCGAGGTCTACGACGCCCTGGACACCCTGGTCTCGGAAGGCGCCATCCGGAACTACGGGGTCAGCGTCGAACGCACCGACGAAGCACTCGAAGCAATCCGTCATCCGGGCACCGCCTCGATCCAGATCATCCTCAACGCCTTCCGGCTCAAGCCGCTGGACGAGGTCCTGCCGGCCGCCAAGGCAGCCGGGGTGGGCATCATCGCCCGCGTCCCGCTCGCCTCCGGCCTGCTGTCCGGCAAGTACAGCAAGGACACGTCCTTCGCGGACAACGACCACCGCAACTACAACCGCGACGGCGGCTCCTTCGACGTGGGGGAGACCTTCTCAGGCGTCGACTACGCCCTGGGCCTCAAGGCCGTGGCGGAATTCGAGCAGCTGGTCCCGGCCGGCGCCAGCACCGCACAGGCAGCCATCGCCTGGATCGCAGCCCAGGACGGCGTCACCAGCGTGATTCCCGGTGCCCGTTCCGTGGAACAGGCAACGGCCAACGCTGCCGCGGCCACCGTCAAAATCGATGAAGAGTTCGACGGCGGCGTCCGCTGGATCTACGACCACTACTTCCGCGAGGCCATTCACCCGCGCTGGTAACCGGCCGCCTCCGGACCGGCCAACAGGTGCAGCTGGTCCGGGGTGTCCACGTCCTGTCCGTCTGACAGGTCGCTGCAGTCCACCTCGTCCACGAGCTCCGGGTGTGCGCGCAGGAAGCCGCGCGCCCCGGCGTCGCCCGTTATCGTTGCTGCCACCGCAGTACGCAGCGAGGCGTCGATCAGCAGCGGATGGCCGCGGCGAAGCCCGCCCGGGGCAGCAGGTTCCCGATAAGCGGCGGCGGTGATCCGGCCCGGCCGGTGCTGCTCGAGGAGGCGCCGGACCGTATCCGGCAGCAGGCCGGGCTGGTCCACCAGTGCGATCAGCAGGTGGCCGGCCGGGCCTGCGGTGTGTTCACCCAGCAGGTAGGAGCCGCCCATGCCCGTTTCCCACGCGGCGTTGACCACCACGCGGCAGGCGGCGAGGTCAGCGGCCGCCGCCACCTTGTCCGCGCCGGCGCCCAGGACCACCACCACGTCGCTGCAGCCGCCACCGGCCAGGGCGGCGGCAGCGGCTTCCACCAGCGGCCGGCCCCGGTAGGGCAGCAGGGCTTTGGGGCCAAGCCCCAGCCTGCTGCCACTGCCGGCGGCCAGCACCACGCCGGTGGTCCGCGGTTCGCCGTTGTACTTCATGGGCCCAGACTATCCGGCGCGGCTCCCGCTCAGGAGTCGCCGCCAGCGCCGCCTGTAGTGCCGGCCCGCACGTCCAGGAGCTTGTAGCGGTCCATGGCGTACGACGGCGCGCCCTCCTCCACGTCGCCCCTCGCCGCGAGCAGCTGCAGGGTTTTCACCACAATCGAGTGGGTGTCGTTTTTGAAGAAGCGGCGTGCTGCTGCGCGGGTGTCGGAGAAGCCGAAGCCGTCGGCGCCGAGGGAGGCGAATTCGTTGGGGACGAACTGCCGGATCTGGTCCGGGACTGCTTTCATGTAGTCCGAGACAGCCACGATGGGTCCGGCCGCACCCTCAAGCTGCCGGGCCACAAAGGGCACCCGTGCGGGCTGGCCGGGGTTGAGGAAGGC